>JAIOQF010000243.1 GCA_021413535.1 Verrucomicrobiota bacterium | reverse complement strand
GGAGATGCTGCTGGCGGGCGACCTGCATCATTATTCGTTTCCGTCGATGAATCGCTATATCGAAAAAATCAATCCGTTTGCCGATGCCTTTTTGGAGCAACAGATCGCGCAAGGTAGGTCATGGTCGTTGTTTGCGAATATCACGCGACCGCTGTGGCGCTTTTTTCGCGCCTACTTTCTGCGCTGCGGATTTCTGGATGGTTTTCCTGGTTTGTGGATCGCGGTGGCGACGGCGTTTTTTAATTTCGTGCGCTACAGCCGGAAGTATGAATACGAGGTTCAAGATTCAAGGTTCAAGATTCAAGGGCCGGAACAAACCTGACTGCTGCGATGACTTCATGTTTCTTGACCCTGAACCCTTGACCCTTGAACCTTGTCATCCATGCGCCTCGGCCTCGTCTATCATCAATTTGTTCCGCGGGGCGGACTCGAAGGTTACTTGATCGAGTTCGCATCGCGACTGGCAGCCGCTGGTCATGAACTCGAGATCGTGACGGCGAATATAGCCCCAGAAGTGGAGTCGAAAATCAAGGCCACCTGGCATCGCATTCCCTTGATCCAAGGATCGCCCCTGCTGCGGATGTGGCAGTTTGATCGCGCGGCGGCGCAGTTGATCTCAGACCTTCCCGTGGATGCCTCCATTGGATTTGGCCGCACAACGACACAAGATCTGCACCGGGCCGGAGGGGGTTGCCATCGCGTTTACTCGGATCTGCTGCCTGCATGGAAACGCTGGAACCTGAAGAACCGGCTGGAACTTCATCTCGAAAAGCAACTCTACACATCAGGTCGGACAAAACGATTCATCACGAACTCCGCACAAGTTGCCAGTCAGTTGCACTCGGCTTACGGCACGGACAAGAGTCTGTTCCGCGTCATTCATACGGCGGTCGACAGTGAACGCTTTCGACCGGCGCAGGACCGGGCCACGTTGCGCACGAAAGTTTGCGAACAACTCCGCTGCGATGCGTCGCGCCCGGCATTCATGTTTGTCTCCCTGAGCCACCGGCGGAAGGGGCTGGATGTGCTGCTCGACATCTGGCCGGAAGTGGATGCCGACTTGTGGATCGTCGGGAATGCACCGTCGGCGCATCATGTGAGAAAAATCCGAAAGCTCGGCATCGAAAAAAAGATTCGCTGCATTGCCGCGCAGTCGAACCTGACCTCACTCTATCAGACGGCGGACTGGTTCGTGCATCCGACACTTTATGATGCTTGTGCGAACACAGTGCTGCAAAGCATGGCCTGTGGTTTGCCGGGGCTAATCTCGGTGAATGACGGGGCGATCGACTTCATGCGTGATGGTCAGAACGGCTATCTGCTGGGTCATCCGCAGGAGGCTGTGGCGGTGTTGGCGACCGTTCGCCGGGCGCTGGGGACGAATGCTGAGGAACGCGCCGCGCTGGGAGTGGCGGCGCGGGAAACCATGCTGCCGCTGACATGGGAGGCGCATCTTTCGAAGTGGTTCGACGCGCTGAATGACATCAATGAGTGACGAAGTCGTAACATTGGCAGCTTTGCGTTGTCTGGCAATTCTGTAACACTAGGAAAGAAATCCTGACATGCCCGACCAGCAACTTATCCTAATCGCTGATGACGAAGATGACGTGCGGGAACTTGTGCGCCTGAATCTCTCGCGTGCGGGATACAAGACGATCGAGGCCGCAGATGGTCTGGCTGCTCTCCGGCAGGCCCGGCAACATCGCCCGAGCTTGATCGTGCTGGATGTGATGATGCCGGGGCGTGATGGTCTCCGCGTCTGTGAGGAATTGCGCCAGGACGAATTTCTCCAAAAAGTTCCCGTCATCATGCTCACAGCCCGAGGCATGGCCGCAGATCGGATCGCCGGATTGGAAACAGGTGCGGACGATTATGTCGCCAAGCCATTTAGTCCCAAGGAACTGATCTTGCGCGTCCAGGCGCTGCTCCGTCGTTCCGGCACCACGACAGATGGCACGGAATTGAAGATCGGCCCGTTCCATTTCGACATCCCGGCAGTGCGGGTTGCCATCAACGGAGTTCCCGCTGAACTCACGCTGCTGGAATTCAAGCTGCTGCACCTACTGGCTTCGAATCATGGCAACGTTGTCGAACGTGACACGGTGCTCCGGGAAGTTTGGGGTTATGGAGACACGGTGCGCACCCGCACTTTGGACACACATGTGAAGCGACTGCGGGAGAAACTGGAAGCTCATGCCGACTGGATTCAGACTTCGCGAGGATTCGGATACATTTTCAAGAAACCCGTAAATGATTCCGCTGCTGCGGGATGACAGAACCGCGCGTGCAGCTATCTTACGCGATG
>JAIOQF010000236.1 GCA_021413535.1 Verrucomicrobiota bacterium | reverse complement strand
GATGGTGGCCACGTCATGAACAGTTTCCTCGGGCCATCCTTATATAAAGTTACCATGTGGACCGGGGCCATCCTGGCGGCAGTGGTGGGTGTTTTCCTGTTCAATCGTTCTGGCAGCCTCTTCAACCTGCTCTTCTTCGGCATGCTCGCATGGCAGAATTTTCAGCGGGCCAACGGCGAGCAACCTCCGCACTTCATGCGACCCGATTAATTTTCCAACACCATGACCACCGACCTCAACGACCTCTTCACGCTGCTGCGCTTCGCCAGCGTGTCCACTGACTCCAATCATAACGCCGACACCCGCGCCGCTGCGGTGTGGCTAACCGACAAACTCAACAGCATCGGCCTCCAGGCAGCACTGCACGAAACCGCACGCCATCCGGTCGTCATCGCCAAAAACAAACATATCGCCGGTCGTCGCACCGTTCTGCTCTACGGACATTACGACGTGCAGCCAGCCGAGCCCTTCAGTGAATGGCGCACTCCGCCATTCGAGCCCACCATCGTGGGCGACCGCATCTGGTGTCGCGGCGCGACCGACAACAAGGGTCAACTGATGGCTCATGTCGCCGGTCTGAAAAAAACTCTGGGTGAGCACGGCGATCTGCCGGTGAACCTGATCTGCCTCTTCGAAGGCGAAGAAGAAATTGGCAGTCCAAATCTTAAACCATTCCTAGAAGCTCATCGCCAAGAATTGAAATGCGATGTCGTCGCCATATCCGACACCGGCATGGTTGCCGCCGGCCAGGGCACATTCACCTACGGATTGCGCGGCGTCGCCTGCTGCGAAATCATCGCACGCGGTCCCACCATCGATCTGCACTCCGGCATCTGGGGCGGCGCGGTGGCCAATCCAGTGACGATGCTGGCGCGACTCGTCGCCAGTTTTCATGATGCCGACGGCAAAGTGCAAGTCGCTGGTTTTTACGATGACGTGCGGCCGCTGGCCGAGTGGGAGCGGACAGAATGGCGCAAGCTCGGCGAGACCGAAGCTGAAACCAAACAGATTACCGGGGCGCCTGAACTGTTTGGAGAAAAAGGTTTTACCGAACTAGAGCGTCGCTGGGCACGGCCGACAGCGGAGGTCAACGGCATCGGCGGCGGCTGGCAGGGCGAAGGCTCGAAGACCGTCATCGCCAAAGAGTCATTCGTAAAATTCAGCTTCCGCCTGGTGCCCGATCAGCATCCCGACGACATCATAAAAAAAGTCACCGCCCATGTGCAGCAGCATCAACCACCCGGCGTGAGATTTGAAGTGAAGCTCGGCCACACGGGTTTCCCCTACTTGATGGATCCGACATCACCGCTGGGCCTCGCTGCGCAGAACGCGCTGGTGAAAACTTTCGGAGACAAACCGGCCCTGATTCGTGAAGGCGGCAGCATCCCCATAGTGCAAACGTTCAAGGATGTGCTGGGCGTGGACACGCTGTTGCTCGGGCTCGCGCTGCCGGACTGTGCGGCGCACGCGCCCAACGAAAACTTCCCCATCGCCAACTTTGAAACCGGCATCATCTTGAATCAAAATCTGCTGCGCGAACTGGCGCGATGATTTATTTGCGCGGCGCGCGCAACTTTATCCGTCGCGTCAGGTTGAAGCTGCTTGTTCCAGTCCACTTGCCAAGGGCAACCAGCCCGCGGTGTGAGATCGGTGCAATTTTCAAACCACCAACCCCCATCGAATCACATGAAACCGAAACTGTTCCTCCTCGCCGCAGCTATTAGCAGCGGCATTGCAATGCTCCATGCCCAGGACGCGCCCAAACCCCCACAAGCTCCCGGCGGCGGCGATCCCAAAGCACGAATGGACGAAGCCTTCAAAAAAATGGATGCCAATGGCGACGGCAAAGTTTCCAAAGAAGAATTTCTCGAGTTTTCCAAAAAGGAAGCCGAAGCACGCTTCAGCAAAATGGACGCCGCTGGTTCCGGTTCTGTTACCAAGGAACAACTCATGGAAGCCATGCGTCGCATGCATGGTGGTGACGGCGGACAGCGCCGACCCGATGGATTCAACAAACCCGAAAACACCGACGGCGGCACGCGTCCGCGTCCCGGTGGCGATAACAACACGCCCGGTGGGAATCCCCCGCCCCAGCCAGTTGAGGGTGGCAAAGGCGGCCCCGGCACCGGTGCACGCGGCGGCATGGGTGGAGGCATGATGGAACTGTTCAAGAAAATTCAAGAGAACGGCTCGATATCGAAAGAGGAATTCATCAAGATTTCCGAGGAGCAGTTCAAACGCATGGACGCCAATGGCGATGGCAAAATCACCAAGGAAGAAATGGAGGAGATGGGCAAGAAAATGCGTGAAATGCGCGGCGGCCAAGGTGGAAGCGAAGGTGGCATCCGACGCCCGCCTTCAGGCGACGGCACCGCGCCTCCATCTGGAGGCGACAAGCCGAAACGTCCCCCAGCAGACTGACTAAGTAGCGATTCACCAATCGAAAAAAATCATGCGATGCAGCTTCACGGCTGCATCGCTTTTTTGTCGTGACCACCACGACTAATCACCAACCGGAGACTGCTTTATCCAGCGCTTTCTATTTTTGTTCTTCGTTCGCGGCCTTGCTCTTGTCCCGGTCACCGGACCTGACAGGCTCCTCGGTAATGTTGCCGAAGTATTTTCTCACTGGCTCGCTGTAGATGATGTCCGGCAGCAGAAACCGCTGATATTTTACAGCATGAGCCAGCATAAGTCCTGCCGCGAACGCCATGATGATGAAGGTAAAAATCAGAAAATATCTCGCACAACCCCATGACCGGCTTGAAGTGGCGGCATCGTCGCCGGATTGCACTTCGGGCTGCGGCTCGACGGGATCTTTTTTCTTCACCGACAGATCTCTCAGCTGGAAAACGGCGGAGACATCTCCGAAAAACAAGCGGTCCCCATTTTCCAGTTTTACCTCATCAACCTCGACCCCGTTAATCTTGGTGCCGTTGGTGGAGCCGTGATCCTGGACAAAATAGGCATCCCCCCGACGCTTGATGGTGGCGTGATGCCCCGATACCGATGCGCTGGGCAGCATCACTCCATTTTCCGAGAGCCGGCCGATGGTGATTCTATCTGCAGTCAGCTCGGTCTCGATCTTGCTGAGATCCTCCAGGGTGAAAATGATGCGCGCCATTGATTGGGTGGGAGTTTGTGAAAAATTCAGAGGCAGCTGAAAAGGGCATTGTCCGGGCTGGAAATCCGGTGTAGCGATCAGCGACCCCAGAGATTCCCTGCATGAGTGCTAATGCTAATTCAACACCCACCGTCGTGTCACGCGTCTTTTTCTCGGCGCTGCTGCTCGCGGCTATGCTGCTGCTGCCGACAGCATCTGCCCGGGGTGATGATACCGAGGAGGCCGAGATGGCAGTCGCCAGGCTGGTGCACCCGCTGGAAAAAGCTGGTTATGATTTCCGCGCGGACGTATGGGAACGGGAGTTAAAGCCCGATCTCGGCAAGGCCGTCCGCCTCCAGCTTTTCAAGGGCAATGAATACAAGGTCTGCATCGCGGTGGCAGAAAATGCCGGAGTCCAGATAGAAGCTCACGTCATGGACGTCGATGGCGATAAGGTCGAAACCGCAACCGACAGCCGCGGCTGGGGCGTGGTGCTGACCGTGAAACCCAAACACACCGGCGTCTACATCGTGACCGTCATCAACGAATACGACTACATTCTGATCGATTGCCCGCCCGGCATTTCGCTGTTCGCCGAGGCGGCGTTGATCGCCGCCGACGCAATCCTCGCGCCGACGATTCCGGATTATGTCTCGCGCCTGGGGCTCATCACCTTCCGCAAGCGCGCGCTTGAAGCCCTGAAGAGTGGCGACACCAAGGCTGCGCAGACCGCCTACAACGAATTCTCCTCCGCTGCCGACAAAGCCGCCAAAGGAAACACGATCCACAAAAACACGGCATCGCGTCTCAAGAGCCGCCTCGCCCTGAAGTTCAAGGCCGCCCCGGCAGCCAAATAAGCAGTCCCTCGCTACGAGGGCCGGAAAGACTTTCGTCATTTTCCGCATCTGGAACGTATCCTGCGTCATGAACGCATGTCCGAAGCTTGGGTATAAGCCGGAAATCATTTGTCCCAACCTCTTACCGTCCACCAACTGAATATGTGCCCCGCCGATCAACCCAGCAACGAACGCACACGCCAGGCGGCGAAAATTCAGGAGAACCCGCAGGACTATAAAGTATGCGAAGGCTGTGGCTCCATCGTCACCTCCCGCACGACCGCCTGCCCGAGCTGCCACGCCTACCAGTTTGATCTGGCAGAACAGCGTGTGATCAAACAAGCTCGCGCCCTCGCCCGGCGTAATGCCAATTCCGTGCTTTCATCAGACTTGGCCTGATTTGTGCTTTAGTAAAATGAGCTCATTCATTTCGCTGCCGCCGTTTTCCATTTTTTTGACCAGCCTTCATCAACCTCAACCCACCCAGCTCCCGCGCAATATTTTAAAAAACTTCGAGCCGAAATCTTGACAACTACATAACCTCCAGCTTTAGGAGGGCAAGCCTTCCGGGCCCCTCCCACCCAAGACAACCAACCCAACAAACACACACAAAACTCCTAAACCATGAAACTCAACTCCCTCCTCATCTCCCTCTTGAGCGTGGCCTTCGCCACCGCCTCATTCGCTGGCACCAGCTCCGGCAAAGCCTGCACCACCTGCGCGCCTACCGTCGAAGAGAAAACCCTCGGCGTCGTCACCATTGGTTATGACACCAACTACGTTTATCGTGGCATCAACATCGCGACGAACCTCGTCAGCGCGAACCTTGATGTGCCGATTTCCCTCGATGCCATCAGCAAGGATCTCTCCTTGGTTCTGACCAGCTGGTATGGTGCTTCGGATGATGCCGTCGCCGCCTTTGGTGGTGGTGACTATCAGGAACTCGACCTCGTGGCTGTCTTGCAGAAGAAATTCGGCGCAGTTACCGCAGGTCTGAAATACGAGCATTACTTCTTCTTCGCTGATGCCAGCTCCATCAAGGACATCAACGAACTCGGTGTTACGCTCTCCGCTTCCGTCAAGGGCCTCGATCTCACAGCCTACGTCGGCTACGATTTCACCGCCCAGGGCTGGTATTATGAAGGCGCTGTATCCCACACCTTCAAGATCAATGACAAGATCAGCCTCGTCCCAGGCGTCCTGATCTCCTTCGGCTCCGACTACTACGGCGTCAACGGTGGCAACACCATCAAGCCAAGCCTTGCGATGCCAATCAAGCTCGCCAAGTCCGCAACCCTTACGCCTTACATCGCTGGCAACCTGCCATACGGCAGCTTGAACAGCCTCGGCGAACAGGATCGCGTTTACGGCGGTGTCGCTCTTACCGTGACCTTCTAATTCAGTCACGGACTGAGATTACATCAGTCTTCCAAAAACCCCTCCGGTTCACACCGGAGGGGTTTTTTTTGCTCCACTAAAACACTTTTCCCAGCCAGTGCTTGGTGCCCCCGCGCCTCTCGTCTATCATCACCCGCATGTCCGCAGGCCACCACGCCCAGCCTAATCTCTTCGAGGAGTCAGCGCCCAATGCGCCAGATTCCGCCGGACATCCGCTCGTCGCCCGGGTCCTTATTGAGGACGCCGCACTAGAACTCGACTACAGCATCCCGGAAGCTCTCGCCTCCCGTGTTCAACTTGGCACCCGCGTTCATGTGCCGCTTCAACGGCATCGCGCCGCCGGCACCGTGGTCCAGTTGCTGCCCGATTCCTCCTATCACGGGAAACTCAAACCCATCACCGATACCATCGGCACCCGCCCCGTCTTCCCGGAAAACCTCCTCAAGCTCGCCCACTGGGCCTCCACCTACTACCTCTGCCCCCTGCGCATTGTCCTCCGCGCCATGCTCCCCGAGTCAGTTCGAAAAAAACCAGAATCATTTCTCTCCGACAGCCATCTCACCCTCGCCCGGATGCCCGACGCCGCCGAGATGGAGAAACTGCACAAATCAGCCCCCATCCAGGCCCGGATCATCGAGATGCTCCACAACCACAAGGGGCCAGCCGCGCTCAGCGAATTGCGCAAGGAACTTCCACGCGCCACCCAAGTCGTCCACATTCTGGTAAAAAAAGGCATCGTCGACCGCGCCGAAGTCCGCGTAGAACGCGACCCGTTCCATGACGAAGAATTCATCGCCAATGCCCCGCACACGCTCACCGAAGAACAGCGCATCGCACTCGATAAAATTCTCATCGCACTCGATCCTTCATTCTCCAACCCTCCTACTTCCAAGCCTTTCCTCCTTCACGGCGTCACTGGCAGCGGCAAAACGGAAATCTATCTCCAAGCCATCGCCAAAGTTCTGGAGCAGAAAAAAACTGCGCTCGTCCTCGTCCCGGAAATCAGTCTCACCCCGCAAACCATCGAACGATTCAAAGCCCGCTTCTCCGAGGGACACCAGCGCATTGCCGTCCTCCATAGCCACCTCTCCGACGGCGAACGCCACGATGAATGGTATAAAATTCACGAAGGCCGGGCCGATATCGTCATCGGCGCGCGTAGCGCCATCTTCGCCCCGCTGGAAAATCTCGGCCTCATCATCGTCGACGAGGAACACGAACCATCCTACAAGCAGGAGGAATCACCACGCTACCAGGCGCGTGATCTCGCCGTTGTGCGCGCAAAACTCGAAGGCTGCGCCTGCATTCTCGGCAGCGCCACCCCCTGCCTCGAGTCCTTCGAAAATGCCCAGACCGGAAAATACGAACTGCTGAATCTCACCAAGCGCACCGATGGCAAATCCATGCCGCTCATCCGCATCGTCGACATGCGCCTGGAACGCCGCCGCACCAAAGACGGCTTCAGCATCCTGAGCGACCGCCTGCGCATCGCCGTCGAACAACGCCTGGAAAAACAAGAGCAGGTCATTCTCTTCCTCAATCGACGCGGCTTCAATACCGCGCTCACCTGCCTGAAATGCGGCGAGACCGCGAACTGCCCCGACTGCAGCGTCGCGCTTACATTTCACAAAACAGACAACCGCCTCGTCTGTCACGTCTGCGGCACCCGCCAGCTCCCGCCCTCGAAGTGCAAAGCCTGCGGTGATCCATCCATACGCTTCGGCGGCTACGGCACCGAACGCGCCGAAGAAACCATCCGCGCCATCTTCAAAACCGCGCGCATCGCCCGCGTCGACACCGACACCATGCAGAGGAAAAATCAACTTCGCGACACCTTGCGCGCATTCCGTTCGCAGAAACTCGACATCCTCATCGGCACCCAGATGATCGCCAAAGGCCTCGACTTTCCCAACGTCACTTTAGTAGGAGTGCTCAATGCCGACCTCGCGCTCAACCTCCCGGACTTCCGCGCCGCCGAACGCACCTTTCAACTGCTCACCCAAGTCGCCGGTCGCTCCGGTCGAGGCGAAACCAAAGGTGAAGTCTTCATCCAGACTTACGCGCCGCACAGTCCCGCCGTGCAGTTTGCGCGTCATGCGGATTACGCAGGCTATGCCGAACAGGAACTGCAACACCGGAAACAATTCCACTATCCGCCGTTCACTCATGTGGTCCTCATCGGCTGCCGCAGCAAACAGGAGGCGCTGGCCGAGTTCACCCTGCAATCATTCGCCACGCGCGTAAAAGAAAAGCTCCCGCCAGAAACCCATCACGGCGAGGTCTGCCCCAGCCCGCTGACCAAAGCTCACGGACAATTCAGATTCCAATGGCTCCTGCGCACCGCCAGAGTCCGTCCTCTGCTGGCGCACATTCAGTCGGTCTTGTCCTCCATGACCTTGCCAGAAGACATCATTCTGACCTGGGATGTGGATGCCATGAGCTTGATGTGATAAAAAAGAAGCGTAGCAGCCGACGTGAGGAGGCTCTCACTTTTCTCTGCGAGACGACACGCTGAACATCCGATTTAGTGCCTCGTTACCTCGGCAGCTACAATTCGGGCCAGAAATAAAAAAAGACAGGCCATGTGGCCTGCCTTGAATATTGGACGCCAGCGATGCGGTCGGTCAGAAGGGAATATTATCGTCCTCCATGCCCTCGGTGATGGGGCCTTCATTAAAGCTGTCCGATGCCGGCTGGGACGGCCTGCTGGCTGCGGGCCTCTGCGCGGGACGCTGGAATGATCGTGCGGAACCCCCTTCGTCGCCGCCGGAATTTCCTTCGCCACCTTCGCGACGATCGAGAAACTGAAAATTTTCTCCCACCACGCGCAGACGACTGCGTTTCTGGCCGGATGCTTTGTCCTCCCACTGATCCAACTGAAGTCGTCCTTCAACAAAAATGGGCCTGCCCTTTTTTAGATACTGTCCGGCGGCCTCGGCGGATTTCGCCCAGAACGTAATATCCACATAGGTGACTTCATCGCGCTTCTCGCCGTTTTCTGCAATGAAACTTCGATTCACAGCAATGGCCAGTTCCGCCACCGCAGTGCCTTTGGGGGTGTATTTAACTTCGGGATCTCGCGTGAGATTCCCAATGAGCATGACTTTGTTTAACGATGCCATAATGATGCCAGTCTAGCGAAGCCAGCTTGATTTAGCGACTGCTATTTTCTTAAACCAAATTCTCTATTTCGGCTGACGCACGCGCACCGGTGCCAGCTGGTCTTGGCGGCGCTGATAATACTGCAGATAAATATTCTCGTTGAGTTTGAACTTCGCCTGAAGCTTGTCCACGCTGGCGGGTTCGGCCTCGAACAGGAAATTCACATACCAGCCGGACTCGACGTGGCGCGGAGCGTAGGGGAATTTCTTTTTGCCGAGGTTGTCGACTTGCTTGAGTTGGGCGCCACTCTGCTCGAATTCACGGCTGAGTTGACTGATGAGGTTTTCCACGCTGTCCTCTTTGCCCTTGGTGTCGAGGACGATCATCGCTTCGTATTTGCGGCTCATGGCTGTTGGCTGGGTTGGCTGTTGGTTGTTTCTTTGCGGTTGTATAGATTCATCGCTGATTCCATGCTGGTGCGCAGTGCGGTTTGCACGGCTTCCACGGCCCGTCCGATCATGGTCTGTAGTTTCGGCTTCTCGGCTTCGGAAAATTTTCCTAGAACATGACCGACCATCCGCTCTCCAGCGGGGCGACCTTCATCAGGCGCGATGCCGAGTTTCAATCGGGAAAATTCCACGCCGCCGAGGTGTTCGATAAGTGAGCGCACACCGTTGTGTCCCGCTGCGGAACCGCTGGTGCGGAAACGCAGCGTGCCAAGAGGCAGATCCACATCATCATAAACAGCGAGCACTTCGCGCGCATCGATTTTGAAGAAACGGCAGACGGCGGCGACGGCCTCGCCGCTGGCGTTCATGTAAGTGTGCGGCTTCAGCAGCCAGCCTCCAGTGAACTTCGCCAGCTCGCAGTCCCAGCGCTTTTCGTGCGTCCAGGTAGCGTGCAATTGATTGGCGAGAGCTTCCACTACCATGAATCCTATATTGTGACGTGTGTCCATGTAATCTCTTCCCGGATTTCCCAAGCCTGCGATTAATCGCGGCACAAGGGGCGGAGAGACAGCATCGGACACATTCAGGGTTTCCCGGCCAGAAGGTTATTTCTTTTTCTCGGGCGCGGCGGCCTTGGCTCCAGCGGCAGGCGCGGCGGCTTTGGCACCGGCGGCGGGGGCGGCAGCACCGGCAGGAGCAGCAGCACCGGCGGCAGGCGCGGCGGCAGCACCTTCGGCAGCGGCTGCGGCCACAGGTGCTTCTTCGACCTTAGGTTCCTTCAAGACGGCCACAACAACGTGCGAGTCCATCTTGGTCACGACACCTTCAGGTAAGGTCAGGTCACTCACATGCTTCGAGTGATTCAGTTCCAACGACGAAACGTCAAGTGTAAGCCGTTCGGGCAAATCTTTCGGCAGGCAGCGCACTTCCAGCGTGTGGAGAATGTGCTCCAACATGCCACCCTTTTTCTCGGCCAGTTCCACTCCCTTGATGAATTTCTTCATCCGCAGCCACTGCATGGAAGTCCACATGAAGAATGCCACCGCGAAGGTACTCGTGCTGCACTTCTTGAACGAGCGCGAGTGATTCAGCGGTCTCGCCCTCGATTTTAAGGTTCACGAGGATGTTGTCCGAGGAACTGGACTGCAGCAGCTTGGCGAAAGTCTTGCTGTCGAGTTCGAGATTTTTGTTCTCGTGCTTCTTGCCATAAACAACAGCAGGGATCCGTCCGGTTTTGCGCAGGCGGCGCACGGATACGGTGCCCGATGCGTTGCGGGGCTGGGCGCTTAAATCAAGAATTTTGGCCATGGTCGTCTATGTCTCGGGTTTTTGGGAAAAGGGCGGTCAAACTACCCGGCTCAACAGGGCTGTCAACGATGAGTTTCAGAGTATCTCCCCCGGCCCAGACCGGCACCGTTGGGCAGAATTCACCCGCGAATGTCAAACAACGACGTAACCGACTCGTCAGAGTGAATGCGTTTGATCGCCTCTCCTAATAGTGAGGCCACACTCAAAGCGGTCACTTTCGGTCCATGCGCTTGGGGCACGCTGTCTGTCACAAAGACTTCGATAATCGCCGACGCCGCCAACCTTTCCCGCCCCTTGTCGCCCAACACGGCGTGCGAGACGCCGGCATAAATATTCTTTGCTCCGTGCTCGGACAGAATTCGCGCAGCTGAGGTCAAAGTGCCCGCAGTTTCCGTCAGGTCGTCCACCAGCAGGACGTTCTTGC
>JAIOQF010000064.1 GCA_021413535.1 Verrucomicrobiota bacterium | reverse complement strand
CGCTGCTGAGCGATGTGATCCGCTTTTTGGCCATGGACTGCGAGATTTCATTTTTCTCGCTGACAGATGGCAGTCCTGAAGGTGAAAAACTGATTACATTCTCACTCACGGCCAGTCCATTTCAGGCTTTGGAGACACTCTGCAAGGCCAACAGTCTGGCGCTCGTCATTGATGGTGGCATCTGGTATATCCGTCCTGCTGATGACCGGGAGTTGTTTGGCCGCGCATATGAGGTCAAACACAATGCATTTGAGAAAGTGACGAAATCGAATTCCAATTCCAATGATTCATCCGGCGGCGGAGGCGGCAACAGCACGAGTGGAGGAAGCTCAAGTGGCGGTGGCTTCAATGGCAGTTCGGGTGGTTCGACGGGAGGCACTCAGAGCGGCGGGATCGATCTCCAGGGCGCGCGGGATACTTTTCGCACGCAAAAAAGTGAACTGGTCAATGACATCCGTGCCATTCTTGATCTTCCACTTGAGGCGGACAACTCCAGCGGCGGATCGGGATCATCCAGCTTTTCCGGACCGGCAGTCTCCGGTTCAGATGTGACTTCATCAGGAGCCCCGACCGATGTCTATGGGAGCGTGCGCAAACCCAAGGTGATCTGGAAATCCGACTCCAATACTCTTTATGTTGTCGCGACGCGATTGCAGCACATGTGGGTGGAAGGCTATCTCAGCGCTGCTGACAAGCCGCAGCCGCAGATTGCGATCGAAGTGAAGTTCTTTGAAACAAGCCGCGATCCTTCATCGGAGTTTGGCCTCGACTGGACCGGCACCTTCGGATCCCAGGGCAATTTCCGCAAGGTGGACTCTGTCGTCACCGATCCCACCACCGGGGTGTCAACCGTCAGCACCACGAATGTTCCCACCGTCGATGGCGGCTACCGCACGGATCTGGCCAATCTTCTCAGCATTGGAGATCTCGCCAAGACCGGGCAAAAATTTGGCGCGCCGATGGCGGCCGTGCTCAGTGCGCAGGATGTGAATGTGAAGCTCCGTGCGCTGTTGAATGACAGTCAGACCCGTTCGGTGTCCTATCCGCGCATGGTGACCACCAACAACCGGGAAGTCGTCTTGCGGAGCGTGATCAATCAACCCGTCCTCGGCGGTTCATCTTCCACCAGCGTGACCGGCGGTGCCGCCACCACGGCGGCGATCAGCTATCTTCCCATCGGCACTGTGATCAACATCCTGCCCAAGAAGATGATGAACGACAAGGTCAACCTCAACATTGCCATCACGGTCTCAAGCATCATCAGCACCACATTCATCCAGGGCAATCCCTATCCCGTCGCCTCTTCTAGAGTTTACAGCGCGCCAGTCGAAGTAAGCGGCGGCTACACCGTGGCCATCGGCGGACTCGATGAAGCGAAAGAGCAGGTGACCGATCAGGGAATTCCGGTCGTCAATAAAATCCCGCTTTTCGGCTGGCTCTTTAAAACGCAGACCAAATCGAAGAACCACAAGAACTTGATGCTCTTCATCACGCCCAGTCTGATCGATGACAAGGGCGGCGGTCTTTCCAACATGCCCGAGGCCGTGTTGCCGCGGAAGCCCGATGCTTTGATGCCTAAGGTTCCCCGGCTCACCTCCGATGGTGGACTTCAGGGTGGAGTCGAGGCCCTGCCGAATGCCATCTTGTTCTTGCGACGTTCCACTCAGGAGATCGGGCAGATCATCACGGAAAATCGCGGCACTCGGGATGAATATGCCAAAATTTCCGATCTCACCATCGCTATCCGGCGCTTGCGTGTGGTGGTGGATAAATACGGCGCGCAATACCCGGCGCAAGCCGAGGAACTCAAGCAATACCGCTGGGAACTGGGCAAGATGCTCGACGATCTCGAGCGTGAACGCATGGCACTGGCCAAAAAAGGTTATTACTAAATCGGTTGAGATCGGGAATCTCCCGGTGGATCGAGCTTGTTCTGGCCGGGATCGCGAAAGTTGCGGGTATTACTTAAGTGATGAAGCGAGGAACTCTTTCATCGCCACCCAGGACAGCGCATCTGCCTCCGCATTGTAAGCCGCGCCCTTTGAGTTATCCGTCCCCGCCATTTTCTGAGTGAAAGCGTGCACGGCGCCGGGATATTTCACCAACTGATAGCTCACGCCCGCAGATTTCATCTCGGCTTCAAAGGCGGCTATATCTTTCGCCGACACGAACGGATCATCCGCTCCGTGCAACGCGAGGACTTTGCATTTGATCTTGCTTCCATCCTCCGGCGTTGGCGAATCGAGCCCGCCATGAAAGCTCACCACCGCTTTCACATCCGCACCACTGCGCGCCAATTCCAATACACCCGTGCCGCCAAAGCAGTAACCAATCGCCGCCATGCGCGCGGGATCCGTATGTTCGTCTTTCCTCATCACGTCCAGCGCCGCGTTCAGTCGGGCGCGATACAGCGCACGATCAGCCTTGTATTTGCCAGCTTCCTGTCCGGCTGCAGGAGGCACTGGACGGATGCCCTTGCCGTAGATGTCAGCAGCGAACACCGTGTATCCAAGTTCCGCCAGCATGCGTGCGCGCATTTTCTCGTAGTCAGTCAAGCCGGTCCATTGGTGAACGATCAAGATCGCGGGTTGCTTGCCGGTCTTCGCATCGTCTGTCACCTTCCAACCTTCGCAAACTACGTCACCGGCTTTGTATTCCATGGCCTGCTCCTTGATCTCCGCCTTAAGCCTGGAAGTCATCGCGGCCATGCCAATCACGAGAAAAATGGGAAATGCTCTCATGCCTCGACAGTGTCGGAAGTCGGATCGCTGGCAAGCAAAAGCTCCGTGGTTGCACATGCGCCAACTCTGGCCGATAGAAGCCCTTGAGCAAAAACCCTTCCGACCGCACCCCGTCCGTGACGCAGCCAAAGAAAACCGAACCCAAGAAATCCCTGATGCATCGCATCAAGGCCGGAATCAAAAGAATCGTTGGCGGAGATAAAAAAGCGAAGCACGCCGAGACCCGCGATAAACACTCGGAAAAAGCGCCTGTTGCCAAACAACCAGCGAAAAGACCCGCACCTCACTCGGAAGAAAAGCATCACGTCGAACGTCGGCCTTCCTCTGGTGAGCGCCGGCCAGAATCAACGCACCGCAGTGAACGCCCTGCGCGAGGTGGCGACAGGGGACGCCCTGCGCGTGGCGGTGGTGGAGGGCGCGAACGCGGCCCCCGTCGCGAAGATTACGATGAACCGCGTCGTCCCGCGACGCGCTTGGCTGCGGAACCGCCGCCCGCTCCACCAGCTGTGCCGCCGGGTCCGTATCCGGCCGCGTTCGAAGCACTCGGTTATTCGCCTGCCATTCTCGCGGGTGTCCGCGATCTTGGTTACGAAAATCCCACTGAAATTCAGACGAGATCTGCGCCCATCGTTTTGGAAGGAAAAGATCTGATCGGCGCTTCGCAAACCGGCACCGGCAAGACCGCAGCCTTTGGCATGCCCGCCATCACCCGCATGGGCCCGCCAGGAAAATTGCGCTGCCTCATCCTTGAACCCACTCGCGAACTCGCCGCGCAGGTGGTCGAGGCTTTTGAAAAAATCGGCAAATACTCCGGCCTGCGCACGCTGCTCGTCCACGGTGGAGTCGGCTATGGCAAACAACGCGAAGGCTTGGAACGCGGCGTCGATATTGTCGTCGCCACTCCCGGCCGTCTGCTTGATTTCATGCAGGATGGAACCGTGTCGCTCGACACCATTGAAATCCTCATCCTCGATGAAGTGGATCGCATGCTCGACATGGGTTTCTTGCCCGACGTGCGGCGCATCGTCGAGAAGACGCCGCGCTCCCGTCAGACACTCTTTTTCTCCGCGACCATGCCGCCGCAGATCAAAGGTCTCGCCGAGTGGGCATTGAAAGAACCCTCCACTGTGGAGGTCGGCATTCGTTTCTCTCCGGCCGAGACTGTAAGTCACTATCTCTATCCCGTGGCTCGCGATCAGCGCGAGGAATTGCTCCTCGAACTACTGCGCCGCACCGACTTCCACAGCGTGATGATTTTCACGCGCACCAAGATGGATGCCGACCGCCTCTTCGGCGCCATCCAGCGCGATGGCGAACACAAGGTGGCCGTCATGCACGGCGATATCGCCCAGCGCGACCGTGAAAAAGCATTGCAGGATTTCCGCGACGGCAAAGTCGAGGTCATTGTCGCCACCGATGTCGCCGCGCGCGGACTTGACATCAGCGGCGTCACTCACGTCGTGAACTACATGGTGCCCGAGCACAGCGAAGACTACGTTCACCGCATCGGCCGCACCGGCCGCGCCAAGCAGGAGGGCGATGCCTTCACGCTGTTCTCGGCGGAAGAAATTCCCTATGTCCAGTCGATCGAACGATTGATCGGCCAGACCATCGAGCGCAAAAAGCTCGACAACTTCGCCTACAAGTTCACGACGGTGCTCGACAACGAGGACCGGGCCAAAGCCATCATGTTCGGCAGAAAAGGGAAGCGACGGAGGTAGATGGAGGCGGCGGTTCGATTCAATCCGCGCTCATCTTCCCCACCAGCCGGCAGACATACGGCAGCAACTGCTTCTTCCGGCTCACCACGCCTTTTAATTCAAACACACCGCGTTTCAGTTGCGGATACTCAATCGCACTCGCGACGCGGGCATCACCGGCGACAATAAAGACGCTGTCGTGCCGCGTGATGTCTGTAACTAGCAAGCCGGCAAAGTGAAGCTTCCGTTCCACAACCAGTTGTGTCAGCGCAGCATGGAGCGTGTCTTCCTGCTTCCAGAATTCAGAAAGGCCAAGTTCCTCGATCTGCGAGAGGCTGAAGCGCCAGCCGCTTTCATCAAATTCTTTGCGATCACTCTCCAGCGCCTGGGAGGCGGGCTGATCTTTTAACATACTGCCAGCGGCAAAGAATCCCGCCGTGAACTCTTTCACGTCGATGTCCGCGATGCCGGCGAGCCAAGGCAGAATTTCGCGGTCGGTGTCTGTCGTGGTGGGTGAGGTGAGATTGAGCGTGTCGGAAATCATGCCAGCGCAGAGGCAGAGCGCGGTGGCTTGGTCCGGCTGCATGTTCCGAAGGCGATACATCATGGCGACAATCGTGCTGGTGCTGCCGACGGGTTCGTTGATGAAGCGCACCGGCTCCTTGGTGCGGAGATTGCCGCTGAGCCGGTGATGATCGATCACTTCAACAATGTCCGCTTCGTCCGCGCCGGTCACGGCCTGGGAAAATTCATTGTGATCCACCAGCACCAGTTTTGCGCGAGGCACATCGACGAGGTCTGATTTTGAAAACACTCCGAGCAGAGCGCCGGTGTTATCATCAATAACAGGAAACAATGGCTGATGCGAATCGTGCACGGCCGCGATGATTTCTTTAAGCGGCGTCTTGGCTCCGAAGCAAAGAAAGTCGTCGTGCAGTGCATCCGCGATCGGTCGTGAAAAGCGCACCAGCTGCGAGGTGCTGGCGGTGTCGTGCGGGGAACATACGATGGCCACGCCGCGTTCCGTGGCCTGCTTTTGCAATTCCGCCGACGGCTGGAAGCCGCCCGTGATGATGAGGCAGCGAGTGCGCAGTTCCATCGCCAGTTCATGAATTTCCGGGCGGTCGCCTGTGACCGTGGCGACGAGCCGCGCCGGAAATGCCTGCGCGCGCTTGCGCGATGTATCGAGGCTTGATGCCGCGACCACGAGCAGGAAGTCGTCGAATTTCTCCGCGTCGGTTGTGTCACCGCAAAGCGTCCCACCGACAGCGAGCGCCATGTTGCGCAGACTGGTGCGCACGGTGCGGTTCGCTGCATTGTGTGCATGGGCGTCGTCCGGAGGCAGAATGAGCTGGCCGAGATCAAGCAGAGTGGGCATGCCCAGCAGTTTGCCGTCCGCATTCACCACCGGCACGCTGCGGAACTGGTGCGCCGCCATCTTGCGATACACGGAAAGGAACGTGTCATCCGGCGAGGCGCTGATCACTTCCCGCTGCGCGATGCTCTGCGCCGTGGGCCGGACATCCATGAGCAGCTTGGGCGGAGCTATGCTCGCCTGGTTTAAGGCCCATTCCGTGCGCACGCTCAAATCACCGCAGCGCGCCGGTATGGCGTTGTCGCCGCGCGAGTCGCGGAGAAATGCCGCGTAACCGATGGCGGAACAGATCGCGTCAGTGTCCGGATTGCGGTGTCCGATGACGTGGATGGGGTCTTGTGGTGGAGCTGACATTTTTTGTGATTCAGTCACAACGAAATTTCGCATGGAGAAGCTCTTTGCTTCTTTGCGATAAAGTAAGGCCAGTGCGGGGGTGCGTTTAAACGACTCCGAGTTCTCGAATCTTCGCATCCACCTTTCCCGCGTTATCCAGCAGCGCCGCAATAGGATCCCACTGGCCGGTAGTCAGGGCTTCGCGTGCGCTGTGCGGGACCGTGATGGGCATGGCCTCGTCCTCGAAAAAGACTTTCTTCTCGGTGAGATCGATTGTGACTTCCAGTTTTGGGTTGCGCTCGATTTCGTTGGCCAGCACCTGGATGTCTTGCGCGCTGGCGACGACACAAGGGATGCCGAGCGTGGTGCAGTTTCCGAAGAAGATCTCCGCAAAGCTTTCCGCAATTACGGCGCGGAACCCGAATCGGTAGAGCGCCTGCGGTGCGTGCTCGCGAGAACTGCCACAGCCGAAATTTGCTCCACTCAGCAGGATGTTGGCACCCTTGAAGCGGGTGTCGTTCAATGGATGTGGTTTATTAGTGCCATCGGCATTTTTTCGCACGTCATAGAAGGCGAACTCGCCCAGTCCGTCGAAGGTGACACACTTCATGAAGCGCGCTGGGATGATGCGGTCGGTGTCGATATCTTGACCTGGAACGTGGACGGCGGTGCCGGTGATTTGAGTGACTTTTGCGAGGGCCATGGGTCGCTCAGCTTACGCATGGAATGCGCGCAGGGCAAATAGACGATTCCGGCCCGGAAGGACGCTAGTCGTTGAAGTGACCGAGCCGCTCTTCTTTTCGGATTTTTTTGATGATCAGGGCGCGAATGCGCCTGCTGAAGTAGGCGAAGAGCGACAGGCTAAAGCCGACCGCAATGATAATGGGCGCGATAGGGAACACGCCGATGGCGACCGGGAGCAAGAGAAAGCCAATGGCCGCAATCCCAAAGCCGATCATCACGAAGAGGCTCGATGCTTTCAGTCGCCCGAATGTTTTCGAAAGGTGCTTAGGTTTCGTGCTCATGAATCCTCCTAGTTCAATTAAATCAACTTATATACTTGTCGGCAAGTCGAAAGTTGCAGAGTGATAATTTTTTAATAAGCCCCTCAGACCGTTAGTCCGAAGACTTCGCGCGCGTCGGCCACTTCACCCGTGACTGCAGCAGCGGCGACCATGAGCGGCGACATCAAAATTGTGCGCCCGGTTGGACTGCCCTGACGGCCTTTGAAGTTGCGGTTCGATGACGAAGCGCAGAGTTGATCGCCGATAAGCTTGTCGGGATTCATCGCCAGACACATGGAGCAGCCGGCGCCGCGCCATTCAAATCCAGCGTCGGTGAACACCTTGTCGAGACCTTCCTGGCGGGCGAGCACGTCCACGATCTGGCTGCCGGGAACGGCGATGGCTTTAACATGCCCCGCTACTTTTTTGCCTTTGATGAATTTTGCCACTTCGCGGAAGTCGGAGAGGCGACCGTTGGTGCAACTGCCGACGAAGGCGACATTGATCTTCGTGCCTTTGATAGGTTTGCCCGCGGGCAGCTTCATGTATTCCAGCGCCTCTTTGATGGATTCGCGCTGGGATTCATTCGTCGCGCTCGCTTCGGTGGGCACGTTCTCAGTGACGGAGATGGCCTGATCCGGGCTCACACCCCAGGTGACCGTCGGCGGAACATCTTCAGCTTTGATGTTCACGACATCGTCATACACCGCATTCTTGTCGGAGGCGACGGCGCGCCAGGCGGCGACCGCTTGCTCCCAAGCTGCATCCTTCGGTGAATAAGGTCGACCCTTGAGATATTCGAAGGTCTTCTCATCCGGATTCACGTAACCGCAGCGCGCACCACCTTCGATGCTCATGTTGCAGATCGTCATGCGCTCTTCCATGGAAAATCCGTCGAGCACGCTGCCGCCGTATTCGTAGGCATAGCCCTTGCCGCCGCCTGCACCGAGCAGGCGGATGATATGCAAGATCACATCCTTTGCATAAACGCCCGGACTCAGCTTGCCGTCCACATTGATGCGGCGGACTTTCATGGAACCAAGAGCCATGGTTTGCGTGGCCAGCACATCGCGCACCTGCGTGGTGCCGATGCCAAAAGCAATCGCACCGAACGCACCGTGGGTCGCCGTGTGGGAGTCGCCGCAGGCGATGGTGGTGCCCGGTTGCGTAATGCCCTGCTCCGGCCCAACGACGTGAACGATGCCTTGCTTGCCGCTGCTGAGATTGAAATAAGTGATGCCGAATTCTTTGGCGTTCCGATTCAGCTCCTGGATCATTTCTTCCGCGAGCGGATCGGAGAAGGGCGACACTTGATTGTCGGTCGGCACGATGTGATCGACGGTCGCGAATGTGCGCTGAGGATAAGCCACCTTCAGATTCAAATCGCGCAACATGCCGAAGGCCTGCGGACTGGTGACCTCGTGGATCAGATGGGTGTCGATGAGCAGTTGTGTCTGCCCGTTGGCGAGCGTGGCGACGGAATGCGATTCCCAGACTTTAGTGAAGAGTGTTTTGCCCATGATGAAAAA
>JAIOQF010000364.1 GCA_021413535.1 Verrucomicrobiota bacterium | reverse complement strand
GAGTAAACAAAACTGCGCGCCCGGTTGATCAGCAGATCAATCACACTGCGCGAGGCTGCGATGTAACCGCCGCTGACGCCAAGTGCCTTGCCGAGAGTTCCCATCTGCAAGGGCACGCGTTTCTCTAAGCCGAGTTCCGCGATCAATCCGCGTCCGTCTGGTCCAAGCACCCCGACACTGTGGGCTTCGTCCACCAGCAAAATGGCATCGTGTTCTTCGCACAGTTCCACGATTTCCTGCAGCGGTGCGGCATCGCCGTCCATGCTGAAGATGCTTTCTGTGACGACGAGGATGCGCGTGCTTGAAGACTTTGCGCGGGTCGATTTCAGAAGCTGCGCGAGCTTGTCGAGGTGGTTGTGCGGGAACACGCGCAAGGTCGCGTCGCTTAACTTGGCAGCATCAATCAGTGAAGCGTGACTGAGCTTGTCGAGGATGATGGTGTCATCTTTGCCGCAGAGTGCGGGCAAGGTGCCCAAGGCGGTGGCGTAGCCGCTGGAGAAGGCGAGCGCGGCCTCTGTGTTTTTGAAGGCGGCTAGGGTCTGATCGAGTTGATCGTGCGCAGTGAGATTTCCACAAACCAGTCGCGATGCACCGGAACCCACGCCGTAATGCGCGACGGATTCCATCATGGTGCTGCGGAGTTCTTCGTTCTGACTCAGGCCGAGGTAGTCGTTCGATGAGAAGTTGATGACTTCACGACCATTGATTTTTACGGTTGCGCCCGGTGCAGATTCAAGGGTGCGCAGACTCCGCAGCAGGCCGGCATCGGCGATGCTGTGGAGCTCCTGGCTGGCGAATTCGTCGGTCACTTGAAGTTATCTATATTTTGCTAGCAAGGGCATCTTGCCCTTGTCCAACTTTCCATTAAACTGGATCAAGCAAGGGCGGGACGCCCTTGCTATTTTTTTGAGTGCGACATGAAAGAAGAGATGAAATCAACAGCTACGGTCGTTATATGCTTGCTGGTTTGTGCCTACCTTGGTGGGTTTTTTTGGGTAAGGTCTGGCGGCATTTCTTTTCTAGGCATGAAGGAGATATACTTGCTGGATTCACAGTCGACTAAAGGAAAGATAGGTAAGAGTTATTACCGGCCACTTTTCTGGATCAATGAAAAGCTTTTTGGTGAACAATTTGTAATTTATAGCGGTGATTGCCATGGATATTAGTGCCCCTTCAGCTTTTCTTCCACCACCTCATCCTTCTCCGCACCGAGCGTGACGGCCTTGTTGTAATGTCGCTTGGCCAATTCCACGGACGGTGGTTTGCGGTCGAGATACATTAACGCGAGATTGAAATGCGCATTGGCGTAGTCGGGTTTCAGTTCGATGGCGCGCTGCAACTCCGCTTCTGCAGCGTCGAGCCAGCCAAGGCTGCGAGCAACCACGGCCAGATAGTTGTGCGCTTTGGGATCGAGCGGATCTTCATAAGCGGCACGGCTCAACGCGGAGACGGCCAGATAGGAATCGCCCATTTCATGACAGACAAGACCGAGCGCAAGCCAGGACTGTTGGAGCGCGGGATTGATCTTTACGGCGCGGAGCAGATAATTTTTCGCTTCCTTCAAGCGACCGGCCTGCTGCTCTACGGCACCGATGTTCGCAAGCGTAAGCGGATTGTCCGGCTCGTTCGAGAGCATCTCAAGATAATGAGTGCGCGCTTTATCCCAGTCCTTCCGCGCGAAGGCCTGCGCCGCGAGATCGGACAGACCCGTGGTATAGCTGGGGAGTCGACCGATTTTTCCGTCGTCGGCCAGACCAAGTTTGGCGGGTGAGTCATTGGGTTTCGCGGCGGCAGGTTTTCCAGTGGTCGACGGCGATTTTTTTTCTTGAGCCTGAGAAATGGAAAACACACTGCACACGAGCAGGGTGGCAGTGGTTGTTAAAAAAGCGGAGCGGTTCATGTCCGACTATTACGCAGTCGTTCCGCGCTCCAAAGGAAAAATGCTTGACGGTCTACACTGAACAGTGTTCACTTTTCTTATGCTTACGGACCGGCAAGGCCAGCTCCTCGAATTCCTTCGGCGTTATCAACGTCACGAAGGTGTTATGCCGTCCACGCGTGATATTCAGAAGCACTTTGGCTTTGCCAGTCAGACTGCGGCCATGGGCCATCTCCGGGCATTGGAGCGCAAAGGGATTATTCGCCGCCTGCCCGGCAAGGCGCGCGCCGTCGTCTTTCCGAAGGATCATCAATCACGTTCGCAGATGCTGGATATTCCGGTCTTCGGGGCCATTCCCGCAGGTTTCGCCGCTGACAATCCGCAGCAAGCGGACCGGCATCTTTCCGTGGATCTGCGGGCCATGGGGCTGGCTTCAAATGCCAAGCCCTATGCCTTGCGCGTGCGAGGTGACTCCATGACTGGCGCGCACATTTGCGATGGTGATTTTGTGGTGCTGGAGCGGCGGGAGCCGAGGGCGCGCGACATCGTGGCGGCGTTGATTGATGGTGAGAGTTCGTTGAAGCGTTTGATCACGGAGAAGGGCAAGTCTTTCCTGCGGGCGGAGAACCCACGCTATCCCGATCTGATTCCCTTGCGGGAGCTGACGATTCAGGGCGTGATGGTGGGATTGGTGCGTTCTTTCAATCGCGCAGAACACTGATCGACTTCAACACTCGGCGCAAAATCCGTGTGATTCGATTGTAGCTTGTTGATGCAAAAGATTGCCGTGGCGGCAAAGTGCTCGTATGATCCGCCGCATAGCCAACGTGGTGGAATTGGTAGACACACCAGACTTAAAATCTGTTGGGAGGTTTCTCCCGTGGGGGTTCGAGTCCCCCCGCTGGCACCTAGTTTAAAGCGGTTTTACCTAGGTAAAATGCATTACAAGGAGTGATTTGTTAAGTCGAATGTATTTGCACGAAGGCGTATCAAAGCGAATGAAAACGAGTCAGAATAAGCGGAATATAAGCGGACGCTGAGAAGGATAATAGCCATCGATTTTCTATCGCGTGTGGTTCTCCCCGCCTCGCGCGCGTACGCGAGGGCTGTCCATACTCTACGGACAGTCCGCCAGCTATTTGTCGCCAGGGTAATGAAGTGATACCTGCGAGCGATACACGGCTATGCCGCTAGGGGTCGCCATTCAATCGCAGCATCCTTAATGCGTCAGCAACGCAGACGGAATCGCTTCTGCCTCGATCACCGCTGGCTGTCTCGCCGCGAGCTTTCGGGCAAAAGCGGCCAAACTTCCTGTCGCCAGACACTTCGCCAGCGCCGCGTCCAGCATGGGCATTGCGGACGGCACCACCGGCACCTTCTCCCGATACTTCTCTGGTCGGTTGCCGCGCAGTAATAGCTCGATCATGCGGGGGTCGCGCACACTCTCACGGCTCTTGATATTGCCTTCTTTGTCATAGGTCAGCTTCTCACGCCCTATCACGGCCTCCTTGTAGGCCGCAGACTCGACTTCATCCCAGCCCTCTATGCAGGCATCATCCCACGCAGCGGCAAAGTCCGGTTCCTTGTCGCGCCAGGCGTAGGCGCTAGACCGGCTGATGTTTGCGGCACGGCAGGCGTCAGTGATAACTGGGCGCTCCCGCAGGGATAGCACAAAGCGGCGTTGCCACGGCCTGAGCTTTGCCAGGATCGCGTCGCGCTCGTCTTCCGGCAGAGCATCACCGGGGTCACAAGGAGGTGTCGGTTCAGGCATTAATGCGCTGAACATGCCACAGATGCCGGAGTTTTAAAGGTCACTCATTCCGCTTGCTTACCCCTGCCCCGCAACCACGATAAGCCCAAGTCTATGACGGAACTCACTTTAACCGAGGTGGACGAATCCAGTGATCCGAGCTTGCAAGACGAGCTTGGCGAACTCGGCATCTGGGTTGCTGAGAATCAGGTGGAACAGCGCGTGCTGGATACGGTGTTCAGACTGCATCAACCCTCAGCCGCCGAATTGCTTCGTGCGATGGAAAAGGAACTCGGCCCGAAAGTGCGCTGGGTGATTGAAACGGTGATCGAACGCTTGTGCGACTGCAAGGAACTGACTCAGATCGTGCGGAACTATCTCAAATGGATGCTCGCTTCCGGTGAATTGCGCGAAGCCCTGAATGCGGCACCTGACGCCGCCGCTAAACACGTCAAGCCTTTCGAGTCCACCCTTGATGACCTCATTCACCGCAGCAGCGCCTACCGCAGCAGCGCGGCCTTTGCCGAGATGGTGCGCTTCATGGCGCAGTTTCGCGACTACGCGCCATTCAACAACATGCTTGTGAAAGTGCAGAATCCGGCGTGCGGTTTTTTTGCCACGCAGAAGGACTGGCGCATTCGTTTCGGACGCTATCCCATCGAGGACGCCCGCCCCATGCTGATCCTTGCGCCCATGCGTCCCGTCATGCTCGTTTACGATGTTGACCAGACAGAGGGCAATGAGCTTCCAAAGGAGCTTCGCGAGTTCGGCAAGTTTGAAGGCGAATGGAAACCGGAGTGGCTGGAGCGCGCGGTGGACAACGCTGCGCGTCACGATAGGATCAAAATCGACTTCAAGTCGCTTTCTTCGTCGAACGCCGGCTTCGCCACGACGGATGTTAGCTCGCCATTGTGGAAAATGCGCATCGCCATCCATGACAAGATGGATGAGCCAAGCCGTTTTGGGGTCGTCTGCCACGAACTTGCGCATATCTATCTCGGACATCTTGGCGCAGACGGAGATGGTTGGTGGCCTTGTCGCCAGAACTTGACCTTGAGTTCGATTGAAATTGAGGCGGAAGCCGTGGCCTTCATTGTCACATCCCGCTTTGGCTTGAGTGGTGGAAGCGACCGCTACCTTTCGCGCTATGCCAGCGGCGACAAGCTCCCGCCCAGCGTCTCATTGGAACTTATCGGGAAAGTCGCCGGGCGCGTCGAGGATATGTGCCGACGCAGCCTGCCAGAGCGGGCGAAGAAACAAAAGGCATCATAAGCGAGTGCCTGATCGCACGGCATGGCCGAGATGATGGCCGTAGGGAAATTCAGAGTGAAATCGGACAAAAAGGAACCCGCGCAAAAAGCCATTACCAAAGGGCTTTCAGACCGCTCCCTTGCCGCCATTGATAAGCTCAAGGCAGCATTGGCGCGTCCCGGCGCGGCAATAAACTGACGTAATCCATTGCGAATAGTTCCACTGTGCCAATTTTGGAACGCTGGCAATTTTCCGGCAATCAGTGTCTCATGCGGCGCTGCCACTCCAAAGATTCAATGTCACTTTGAATCTTTTCCAGAAGTTGCGTCTGATATGCACGCTCGGCAGCTTCGCGCCTAGCGGCTTCGCGTTCCTCTGCGCGTTCCTGATTGGCTATTTGTTGTTTCCGCCAATTCTCCTGCCAGTCTAGCACAGCGATGGCTGCTTCGGTCTCTTGCTCGTGCTTGCGAATACGCACGTCCAATTCCTGTTGTTTTCTTCTAAACTCATTGATGGAGGCAAGTTCGGATTGAACGTGCTGCTGATCTGGTTTTTGTTCTTCCACATGGTATTCCAACCTTGCTGGCGGAGTGTAACCCGGAACTGGAATCGAGA
>JAIOQF010000363.1 GCA_021413535.1 Verrucomicrobiota bacterium | reverse complement strand
AACAGCACCCTGAAGAAGCCGCTCAAGTGGGTTGGTCTCGGGAAGGACGAAGCACCGCCCGCGCCGGTCGCTCCGGCTACGACGGTGAAGAAGAAATCGGCGCAGCAGTAACTCACATGGGGCTCGTTAAGGACTACTGATCCTTCTTCGCAGGCTTGGCATCCCATGTTTCCAGTGGCGGGCCACCACGGTTGTAAGTGATCTCGGCAAGGTGTGCGATCCAGTCGAAATTGTTTGCGACCTGGGCGTTGAGCGGGACATAGGTCGGGTTCTTTGTGCTGCGTGAACGGGTGGGCAGTTCGCGAAAGTCACCACTGCCAGTCGGCAGAAACAGCATCGGATGCGTGCGAGCCGACAGTCGCGCCTCCAACGTTCCGGCTTCGGGTTCGCCGATGCCATTTTCTTTGGAAACGCCGACAGACGAACCGATCACGGCATAGTGCTCTCCAAATGTTTCTGCGAGATGAGATCCGGCCGGCCACCATTCACAAGGATCCGCCGTGCCCCAGTATTTGTCACCGGGCCAGACGGCCTGGCCGCGTTGCAAATGGCTGTTGTGGGCGAAGACCAGCACCTTGCCGCGCTCCCACTCGCATTGCATAATGTAAGCGAGATTCGCTGCCATGGTGTCGTCGCGCGTGCCGAGCACTTTGGCCGGCGATTGTCCAGGGCGACGAGAGCCCATCGCGGCATGGAAGTTGAGCAATTCCCGCGCGATCTCCGCGTAGCGCAGCGCTTCGCGATACGCGTCCTTGCTGCTGCGGGCCACCAGCTCTGGATGACGCGAACGCAGTTCAGCGATGAGGTCTTCGATCTCGATCCGCAGCGCAGCGGCAGCGGGTGTGAGTGCAATGGACTTGCTGGGATCCATGTAAACCGCCGGATTTTCCCAGGCTGCATCGTCACCCAGCAGGTCGTGGATTTTCTTGCGACGGGCCATGTCATGCGCGGGATCCATCTTGGCCAGGTAATCGACCACGAACTCCAGGACGAGCCGTGGACTGGCGACGCCCATCGTTCCTGACGGAATATCGAATCCGTAAAAGTTCAGCTCCCTAGTGTGGCTGGGGTCGAGATTGTAAGTTCGCATCCATTCCACAAGATCGCGATTGGCCTCAAGCTGGCCCATGCCTTGTCCGAAGCCGGTCTCCTTCAGTGCATCATAGTTCGAACCGCGTCCGTGGATGTAGTCGTTCACCATGCGCGCTCGGGGAAAGCTGCTCTCGATGGCAATGGCGGTGAAATAGTGCTCCTCGACCAGGCATTGAAAGAGCTGGTTGCGCAGGCGCAGAATCTCTTCACCGCCATGAAGGGCTTCGCCGAAGCCCAGCAAGGTTACTTTGCGGTCAAGAGCTGTCAGCACTTGATCCACCGCAGTGAAAAAGGAATCGCGGGAAGTGGTCTT
This sequence comes from Verrucomicrobiota bacterium, assembly GCA_021413535.1. GTDB lineage: Bacteria > Verrucomicrobiota > Verrucomicrobiia > Verrucomicrobiales > Verrucomicrobiaceae > VFKE01. The sequence goes on along the minus strand of JAIOQF010000363.1, from coordinate 6,067 downwards.
AACCGGGATCGATTCCCGTGCGATCCATTGATCGAGCGGGATCTTGGGATCAGCGGCGGCATTCGACATGGCGGACATCAGCACGAGTGAAATGATCAATAGTCTCATGGAAGGCGGCTAATTAATCGCCCAGATAGATGTCGGGCCGGAGGATAAATAGTCAACGGGCGTCATGGGCAGACATTCTACAGCCATCGTTGCCGGCAAGGTCGCGAGCCATGGAAAATGTCGGCTGCTGCTGAAATGGATATTGACTTTGTGTGCGGGTTTCCGATGGGTGATCGATGCGTTATTCACCGCCAGCCAAAGAACTCTTCATCGAAAACCGTCATCGGTTAGTCAAGCGGCTGAAGCCCGGTTCATTGGCGATTGTGCAGGCCAACGACATTTACCCGACCAACGCGGACGGCGTGATGAACTTTGTGCAAAACAGCGACCTTTTTTATCTGAGCGGAGTGGATCAGGAAGAGACGGTGCTCATTTTGTTTCCTGATGCCCCGGATAAAAGGATGCGCGAAATGCTTTTTTTGAGGGAAACTTCGGAGCACATCTCCATCTGGGAGGGAGAGAAGCTGACGAAAGAACAGTGGAGACGCGCAATGTGCGGTTCGTGAACCGCTGCCGCGAGCAGTTTCCGCTGCATCGTTTCGACCGGCTGGCCCCGTTGATGCATGACCTGCGCGTCATCAAATCGAAGCTGGAAGTTGAAATGATCAAGGAATCTATTCGCATCACCAATGACGGCTTTCACCGCGTGCTGCGCTTTGTGAAACCGGGCGTGAAGGAATACGAGATCGAGGCTGAGATGATCCATGAATTCATCCAGCAAGGCGCGCAGGGATTCGCTTTTCCGCCGATCATCGCCAGCGGCAAGAACGCCTGTTGTCTCCACTACAATACCAATCACATGGTCTGTCAGGACGGCCAGCTGGTGCTTCTCGATTTTGGTGCCCGGCAGTCGAACTACAATGCGGATCTGACGCGCACGATTCCGGTGAACGGCCGTTACACCAAGCGCCAGCGCGCCGTCTACAACGCCGTGCTCCATGTAACGCGGGCAGCGACGGCCATGCTCAAGCCCGGCGTGATCCTCAAGGAATACCAGGAAAAGGTAGGCAAGATCATGGAGGAGGAATTGCTGAAGCTGCGCCTGCTCAAGGCCAACGAAGTGAAGAAGCAGGATCCGGAAAAGCCGCTCTTCAAGAAATACTTCATGCACGGCACCAGCCATCATCTGGGTCTCGATGTGCATGATGTAGGCGACGTCTGGCGTCCGATGGCCGCCGGCATGGTCTTCACCGTGGAGCCCGGCATCTACATTCGGGAGGAGAATCTGGGCGTGCGTCTGGAGAACGACGTGCTGATCACGAAGAACGGCACCGTCGATCTGATGAAGGACGTGCCGATCGAGATCGAGGAGATTGAGGATTTGATGGCCAAGGGAAAAAAGTGAACCGCCTTCGGTCAGACGCCCCTCATGTTGCGATTTAGGAATTGAGAAGCTACGCGCATGGCCCACATTCACTGGCCATGAACGTCCCGCCGACCGGCACCATCACCTTTTTGTTTAGCGACATCGAGGGCAGCACGAAAAAATGGGAGAAACAGCCCGAAGCCATGGGCGTGGCTCTCGCTGCGCATGATCGGATGCTGCGTGAGATTTTTGAGTCGACCGGCGGCTACGTTTTCAAGACCATCGGCGACGCTTTCTGCGTGGCATTCGACACGGCTCAGGGCGCGCTGGCGGGCGCGCTGGAGAGCCAGCGAGCGTTGCGGGCTGCGGACTGGGGCGCGATCGGCGAACTGAAGGTCCGCATGGCTCTACATACAGGGGCGGCTGAGCAACGCGATGGTGATTATTTTGGTCAATCGCTGAATCGCGTGGCGCGCATTCTCGCCGCGGCTCACGGTGGCCAGGTGCTGGTCTCGCTGCCAACCGAGGAACTGGTGCGCGATCATCTCCCGCCGGGCGCACATCTTCGCCACTTGGGCGAGCACCGCTTGCGAGATCTGGCGCGGCCGGAACATCTTTACCAGCTTGTCGCGTCGGATCTGCCATCGGAATTCGCCGGCCTGCGTTCGCTCGAGAGCGTGGCCAATAATCTGCCGGTGCAGCTCACCAACTTCATCGGGCGGGAGCGCGAGATGGCCGAGGTAAAACGCCTGCTCGGCAGCACCCGTCTGCTTACGCTCACTGGCATGGGTGGCACCGGCAAGACGCGTCTCTCCCTGCAAGCTGCGGCCGATGTGCTTGATGCTTTTCCCGACGGCGTGTGGCTCGTGGAATTCGCTACCATCGACGATGCTGCGCTGGTTGTTGAAACGGTCGCCGCTGCACTTGATCTGCGTCAGGAAGCCGAACGACCACTCACGAGCACGCTCACGAGTTTTCTTCGCGACAAGAATCTTCTCTTGATCCTCGATAACTGCGAGCACGTGGTCGCCGCCTGTGCACGTCTGGCGGAAGCGCTCCTGCGCTCGTGTCCGAAACTGCGAATTCTCGCGAGCAGCCGCGAGCCGCTGGGCATCGCGGGTGAAACCGCCTGGCCCGTCCCGCCGCTTTCGCTCCCCAATCATTGGCGTGAAATCACTGCCGGTCCGGATGCCATGGAGCGGCTTGGCGAGTATGAGGCCGTGCGACTCTTCATTGAGCGTGCCACCCTGGCACGTCCGGCGTTTCAGGTCACGAACGATAATATTCATCTGGTCGCGCAAATTTGCTGGCGGCTTGACGGCATCGCTCTGGCCATCGAACTCGCCGCCGCGCGCATCCGGGTGCTCACGCTGCAACAGATTGTCGAGCGGTTGGACGACCGGTTCCACCTTCTCACCACCGGCGGTCGCAATGCCGTCCCGCGTCAGCAGACGCTTCGTTCGCTCATCGACTGGAGTTATGATTTGCTGAGCGATTCGGAGCGCCGGCTGTTCCGACGCCTGGCCGTCTTCGCGCGCGGACGCACACTTGAAGCCATTGAGGGCGTGTGCTCGGGCGATGGAGTGGAGCAGTTTGAAGTGATTGATCTGCTCACGCAGCTCGTGGACAAGTCGCTGGTCTATGTGGAAAAAACGCCCGAGCTCGGGGCGCGCTATTTCATTCTCGAATCCATCTGGGAATACGCGAATGAGAAACTCAAAGAGGCCGGTGACGTGGAGGCCTTCCGCATCCGGCACCTCGATTATTATCTGCGTTTCACTGAAGAAGCCGTGCCGAAGGTCTGTGGCCCTGAGCAGCGGGAATGGCTCGACATCGTGGAGCATGAGGAATTCAATGTCCGCTACGCGCTTGATGCCGCCGCCGAGGTGCCCGGCCAGGTAACCAAGGGTCTGCGCCTGCTCATCGCCACGCAGCGCTTTGTCGAAGTGCGTGGTCTCTTCAAAGAAGCGCGCGACGTCTATGACAAACTTCTCGCCTTTCCCGAGGCCGCGCCGCGCGATGCCATTCGCGCCAAGGCTCTTGCCGCAGCTGGCCGACTCGCGTGGGTGGCTGATGATTGTCCTGCGTGTTGCCGTTATCAGGAGGAGGCGCTCGCCATCTTCCGTGAACTCGGTGATCCACTTGGTGCCTCCCGCGCGCTGGCGGATTTGGGCTTCCTCGCCTTCGACAGGGCGGATCTTCCCGGCTCTAACGCTTTGCTCGAGGAGGCCGCCGCGCTGGCAGCGCCGCTCGACGATCCGCGGCTCACCGCCCACGTGCAGCATATCCGGGGTGTGCTCGCCGCGGCCAATGGTGATTTTGATCGCGCATTATCACTCGATGAAGAAAGTCTCGCGCTTTACCGGCGTCTTGGTGATACCTGGCAGGCGATCATCGTCGCTTGGGCCGTTGGGGTGAACGCCGCCGTGCTCGGTCGCTACGATGTGGCTCACGCGCATCTTGGAGAATGCCTCAAGGTTGGATTCGAATTGGGAAATCGCTGGGTCGCTTCTTACCCTCTGGAAGCCTTCGCCGTTCTCGCCGTGGCCGAGCGGAAATACGAACGCGCCGCCCGTCTCTTCGGTGCTGCTGATGCTCAGCGCATCCGCAGTGGTCTCGTTCCGCAAGCTGCCGATCATCCGGCGATGCGCGCCATCCTCTCCGCAGTATCAGATTTTACCGGACCTGAAATCGAAAATGCTCGTCGTGAAGGACAGATGCTCAGTCTGGAAGCGGCCACTGCTCTTGCGCTTGGCGCTGAATGATAAGCGAGTTCAACTCCGGGCCCGTTCCAATGCACGAGTCCATCCTGCCAGTAAATTTTTTCGCGCCGCTTCTTTGATCGTCGGTTTGAAAACGCGGTCCACCTGCCATTGCAGGGCGATTTCTTTTTGATCCTTCCAGTAACCCACCGCCAGCCCGGCGAGATAGGCGGCACCTAGTGCGGTGCTTTCTGTAATGCGCGGACGCACGACGGGAACACCGAGCAAGTCAGCCTGAAATTGCATCAGCAGATTGTTAGCGCAGGCTCCTCCGTCGACGCGAAGTTCCTTCAGGCGGATTTTCGAATCGGCCTCCATCGCCCGGAGCACATCTGCGACCTGGTAGGCGATTCCCTCCAATGCAGCGCGGGCAATGTGCGCGCGACCGGTGCCGCGCGTGAGGCCGACGATGATGCCGCGGGCATGTTGATCCCAGTGCGGCGCGCCGAGCCCCGCGAACGCGGGAACAAGATAGACGCCACCGTTGTCGGGAACTTGCGCGGCCATCGCTTCGACTTCACGCGAGGACTGGATGATACCGAGTCCATCGCGCAACCACTGCACCACGGCGCCGGCGACGAAGTTGCTGCCTTCCAGTGCATACTCGATCCGTTTCCCGATGCGCCAGGCTACGGTCGTGAGAAGTTTATTCTTCGAGATCATGGGTTTGGTGCCGGTGTTCATCAACATGAAGCAGCCGGTGCCGTAGGTGTTCTTCACCATGCCGGGACTGGTGCAGGCTTGTCCGAACAACGCCGCCTGCTGATCGCCTGCGATACCAGCAATGCGGATGGCCGCGCCGCCCGGCAATATTGTTTCGCCATAGACTTCGCTGGAAGATCGGATCTCCGGCAGCATTGAGCGCGGCACACCAAAAATCTTGAGCAGCTCCGTGTCCCATTCGCCCGTGTGGATATTGCAGAGCATGGTGCGCGAGGCGTTGCTCAGATCGGTCACATGGGATTTGCCATTGGTGAGATTCCAGACCAGCCAGGAATCAATGGTGCCGAACGCGAGCTTGCCGGCTTTCGCTTTCGCCATCGCGCCGGGCACGTTGTGAAGAATCCATTGAAGCTTGGTGGCGGAGAAATAGGCGTCGATCACCAGTCCGGTCTTTTTCTGAATGACTTTCTCCAGCCCACGCTTCTTCAGTTTATCGCATTCAGCGGCGGTGCGGCGATCTTGCCACACAATGGCATTGCAGATGGCCTTGCCCGTTTTGCGATCCCAGACCACGGTGGTTTCGCGCTGGTTGGTGATGCCGATGGCCGCGATGTCCGTCGCTGTGAGCCGCGCTTTCACCAGCGCTTCGGAAGCGACGCGTGCTTGTGTGAGCCAGATTTCTTCCGGATCATGTTCCACCCAGCCGGGCTTGGGGAAATGTTGTTGGAACTCATGCTGGGCCGTGGCGACGACGGAGCCGTAATGGTCAAACACGATGGCGCGCGAACTGGTCGTGCCCTGATCGAGAGACAGGATGAATTTCATGCGATGCTCTTTTGATCGTTTACCAGCTTAGCGAACGTAATCAAGACTACCAAAAACTAGGGTGCGGCGTCCATCGCAAACTGACTGAGACTTCCTGTGCCTTTGAACTTCCGCATTTTGCGACTAACCATCCTCTCCGCCATGCCTGAGCCCAAGCACACCAACGCCCTTGTCCACGAGAAGTCGCCTTACCTTCTTCAACACGCGCATAATCCCGTGAACTGGATGCCATGGGGTGAAGCGGCCTTTGAAAAAGCGCGCAACGAGAACAAGCCTATTTTTCTCTCGATCGGCTACTCCACCTGCCACTGGTGTCACGTCATGGAGCATGAGTCATTCGAGAACGAGGAAACCGCAAAGGTGCTCAATGAAAATTTCATCAGCGTGAAAGTGGATCGCGAGG
>JAIOQF010000235.1 GCA_021413535.1 Verrucomicrobiota bacterium | reverse complement strand
GGGCCAACGCAAGACAGCTTCAATGAAGCGCGGCTGCAACCAGTGACGGACCATGCGCAGGAATGTCTGGAGTTCGCACTGCACATCGAGCCTAATGCGGTGGTTCGTGATTACCCGGACTTCTTCACGAACTGCGTGCATTACTTCGACGTGACCACGCCGCATGTGTCGCTCAGTGTTGAGGCAAACTCGGTGGTGCAGACCCGTCCAGATGCGCGCGGTGCTCCATCATTCTTGAATCCGCCTTTGGCGCTGAAAAATACCGACGTGGTTGAAAGCTGGTTCGAGTTTCTCCAAGACTCGGCCTATGTGTCCATGGAAGCGGAAATCTGGCGTGAGGCACGCGATGCCGTGCCGCAGGGGGAGGCTGATCTCTGGCGCGATGCCCAAGCGATCGGGAGACATATTTTTAAAAATTTCAGCTACACGCCGAAGTTGACCACAGTGAACACTCATCCGCTGGAGGTCCTCCGATTTCGTCAGGGTGTCTGTCAAGACTTTGCCCACATCATGCTCGGCATGTGCCGTTCCGTCGGCATCCCGGCTCGCTGGGACTTTCCGGGGGCGGGGGACTCGTGAAATGATCGTCGAAGTCTATGTGACCAGGTTGGATGCGCAAAGCCGGGTTATGGCGTAAAGGCAGGTTCTTGTAGTGGTAGGCTGATCCGGCCTGGATCGAATACTATCTTGTAAGGCAAGCTCCTTGCGCGCCCTGATTTTTCGGCACTGTGCGGGAAGTGGAATGGTGGTCGCGGGTGTCTCACACGCGAGATCAGAATCTGATTGCTTGCGGAGAGTCAGCTTAAAAATAGCCTCCATGGCGTATGGGACATCCGCCACCACTGCTAGAGCTGGCCCTACAAAGAAGTCCAAGACCGCGTGGATATGCCCAGATTATAAAAATATTTCGCGAAACTGAGCTTCATATTTAAAAAAGACTTGATTTATGACTGATAGTCTGGCAAGATTAAATATATGCAGCACCCCAAAAATTCTATTGGCATAATATTATTATAGTAATTACAAAAAACACTTGATTATTCACAGCAACCTATGCTACAGTTTCCAAGATGACAGACAACTCTGTTAAATAAACCTCAAAACTCCTCTCTCCCATGTCGACACTTAATCCACTCAAACAACCCGCTCCAGTGAAGGATTCCGGAAAACTCGCTGATTTCATTTTGTTCAGTCAGCGCGAATTCTTGCTGAATCTCTCAAAAGATCTGAGCCGGGGCAACATTTCCTTCAGCCAGTTCTATCTGCTGAGCTATCTCACCACCTCGCGTGATCTGACCATGACCGACATCGCACGCAAGATGGGTCATTCCACTGCGGCTGCGACCGGATTGGTCGACCGGATGGAGAAACTCGGCTACGTCGAGCGCAGCCACGCGGCTGATGACCGTCGCAAAGTCATGGTGCGCATTACGACCAAAGGGGTCGAACTCGTCGCTCGCCTTCGTTCCGCGCTCCAGACGCGCGTGGCTGAAGCCATGGAAGAGACCAAGACTTCGGATATTGAAGGCCTGCTCGCTTCGGCAGGTAATCATGCTGCCGTGCGCTGAGAGGGGCGCCCGCAACAGTCATCAGCAAATTAAAAAATCCTCCCCTTTCCGGCGCTGAGCAACCTCGACGGATTTGCCCACGCCTTCACGCTGCGGCATCCTAAAATCAATGTGCGTGTGGATCGGGAGGAGGCGATTTCCAACCTTGCTGGCTGGCACCGCGGGCTGTTGCAAACTCAGCTCGGCTTCGATCAGTCAAATCTCGCGACTGCGGAACAAGTTCATGGTCATGGTGTTGCAGTGGTCACCCGGCTCATCACAGGACCAGCCATGGGTGCTGACGCCTTGATCTCAAACACACGCGGAATTGTTCTCGGAATTTATGTGGCGGATTGTTGCGCGGTTTATTTAGTCGATCAAGTCACAGGCGCCTTCGGAGTGGTGCATTCTGGCAAGAAGGGCACCGAGCAAAACATCACGGGAATGGCGATTCGCGCGCTGGTGGAAAATTTTGGAACACGACCGGAGAATCTCGTCGTCCAGCTTTCGCCCTGCATCCGCCCGCCTGCTTATGAAATCGACTTTGCCGTCATGATTCGCCAGCAGGCAATCGCTGCCGGTGTGCGAGTGAGTAATGTGCATGACGATGGCATTTGCACATCTTCCGACCCCGCCCGCTACTACTCTTATCGGATGGAGCGGGGGAAGACCGGGCGGATGCTGGCCTTGCTCGGGCGGCATTGAGGAGAGAGCCCCGCTTGCATGGTGCAAGCTCCGGTGCTTGATGAAGCGTGCCCCGCATTCTTGTTCTCCAACTCAAACGCATCGGCGATCTGATCCTCACGGCGCCAGCGTTGGCGGGCTTGCGCTCAGCCTTGCCGCACTCCGAGATCGTATTGCTGACAGCCGCGAATGTGGCGGACCTGGCACGCTGCATCCCTTCGATCAATCGTGTGATTCCTTATCAAGCAGGTCGCGTAAACTTAAGCGCGTGGACTACCGCGATGGCGGGCCCTTGGGATGCCTGTCTCGATTTTACAGGAACAGATCGTTCGGCGCTGCTGACGGGTTTGTCCCATGCGAAACGCCGAATAGGATACCAGAAATTTTCCAGCAAGCAGCTGCGTCGGCTCGCGTTCACGGAATTTTGTGCAGCGTCAGTGCGTGATTTGCATACCTTGGATTTTCATGCCGCGTTGGCGGCACAGTTTCTGAAACAACCAGCTCCATTATCGAGCGACATCAGTCCGTTGATCGTGCCGGACGGGATTTGCCAAGCTGCGAAGCAAAAACTGGCGGCAGCCGGTGTGACCGGTCCCTATGTTATTATTCATCCCGGCACAGTGCGGGGGGACAAGCTCTGGCTGGCATCGCGTTGGGCTGAAGTGACTGCTTATTTGGTCAAGACGCGCGGATTGAATGTGGTGCTCACTGGTTCGGGGGACGGCATTGAGCTTGGACATCTCGAAGAAATGCATAAACGGCTCAAAGTTCCAGTGGCGGATCTGACTGGAAAGTTATCACTGCCGGAGCTGGCGGGATTGATTGAAGAATGCGATTTGATGCTGGGAGTGGATAGCATGGCCATGCATCTCGCGGCCATGTTTCAGCGGCCGCAGGTCGCGCTGTTCGGGCCGACTAATCCCTTTCACTGGCGTCCCCGGCATGAGCGCGCCGCTGTTCTGCTCGGTGATGCGCCCGGCCCGCGCCTTCAGTTTGATCCGCGTGAGAAGCCGCATGAGATGAAGGATGTCTCGACGGTGGATGTGATCGGTGCTATCGATCTCGTCCTCCCTAATTCAATAATCAAGCCCTGATGGGCGTGGAGTTTTCTGCATGTCACAAATCAAGAAAATCAGTCGTAAAGAGATCACCAAGCTCAGCCCCAAAGATTTGTGGGCGCTGTCGAAGGAAGTCTATTCCAAGCTTTATGCCTACATGAAGCCCTACCGGGTGCGGTTTGCATTCGGCGCGCTGCTCGGCATTTGCAGCGGGCTCTTTAACGCGGTGATGCTCGCTGGCTTTCAGATCATATTCGATATTGTCCTTCCGGCGGATAAGGCCGGAGTCATGAAGAGCAAGATACCGTTCTTCGGAAATTTCAATCCTGTCGCATGGATCGAACACATGGGCTGGAAGAATCCCCATGAAAGCGCGCCGATGTCAGTCGTTATCATCGCGTGCGCCTGCATTCCTCTGCTGATGCTGGCCAACGGCTTGCTGACTTATTATGCCGATTATTTGATCAGCTGGGTTGGAAACCGGATGCTTTACCGTCTGCGCAACGAAACGTTCAGCAGCCTGATGGGGCAGTCACTTTCCTACTTCAACCGCGCGAAGGTGGGCGATCTGATCCAGACTGTGTTCAACCAGACGCGCGTGGCGCAGATGAACGCCGTGGAGCTTTCCCAGATCATCATCAAGAATCCCGTGACCATCATCACGGTCTTTGTTTATTTGATGGCATGGGATCCATTTTTCATGATCAGTTCCATCGTCATTTTTCCTCTCTGCATTGGCCCGGTCATTTATGTGTCGCGCGGTCTGCGCAAAGCCGGTGCCCGGGAAGAGGAGGAAGCTGGTTCCCTGATGACCACCATGCACGAGGGTTTCCTTGGCATCCGGGTGGTCAAGTCCCACGCGCGCGAGGAGCATGAGATCGAAAGGTTTGACAAGTCGAACCTGAGCATGTCGCAAAACATGTTCCGCTGGAGCCGCGCCCTCAGCATGATCGGCCCGATGGTGGAGACGGTGGCCTCGCTCGGTATTGCCGCCGGCCTTGTCTATGCATGGCACAAGGGCATCCAGGCGCAGGATTTCATCATCGTGGTCATGGGTCTGACGCGAGTTTATGCGCCGGCGAAAGAACTCAGCCGCGTGCAGCTTATCCTGCAAAAATGCATTGTGGCCACCAGCTCGGTTTTTGCCGTCATGGAGCAGGAACCGGATGTAAAGGATGCACCCGATGCCGTGGCCATCAAACGCGCCCGCGGCGCGGTGAAGTTCAATAACATCACTTTTCATTACCGGGATCCCAAGGGAAAGAAGCACAAGAAACCCGCCTTGCGCAAAGTGACCTTGCAGCTCGAGCCGGGAAAATTCTATGCGCTCGTCGGCCCCAGTGGAGCCGGCAAGAGCACGCTCTTTGCCATGCTGCTGCGCTTCTACGATCCGGATGAAGGCTGGATTTCGCTCGACGGCCTGGATCTGAGACGCATGACCCAGCACAGCCTGCGCAATAACATTGGCACTGTCAGCCAGGACACCTTCTTGTTTCACGACACCATTCGAGAGAACATT
>JAIOQF010000234.1 GCA_021413535.1 Verrucomicrobiota bacterium | reverse complement strand
GACCTCAGTGGCATGACAGATCAAAACGAAAATGCGTTGAATCACCTCCATTCAACGTCATCCGCCGCATTCCGTATAGAGCGCGCACGTTCGCGACAGTGCGCCCTAATTGACTAATAAACAGAGCTAATCAACATCTTGCAGCGCCGGTTCATCTCGCCCACTGAAAAATTGCCAGAGCCGCACCATGGCAAAGGTATCCAGCCGGCAGTAGGCTAGTAGTTGTTGTTCGATCTCACGTTTGCGCTCTGCACTGGTTTCGTCCTGAATTGCCTCACGGAATACTTCCTGCGCCATTCCACCATCCTGCACGCCGGTGAGATTGTCGTAGTTCAGTTCGGGTGCCACGGCAGGCAGCACGGCTTTGATGCTCCAGCTTCCTTGCTGGCTGGGGTGGTAATAGCGGTTTCGTGCAATAGGCAGGAGATCAACTACCCGGGCATTAATAGCCAGGAGCGAGTCGGCTAAATCTGGAAAGCGTTCGGCCAATTCCCGGATGCGAGATGTTTCAAAAGTAGCGTTATAGACAAATACTGGTCCTTTCTTACCGCAGGCTGAAATCAATGCCTTGGCGAAGGGCTCTGACGGATCGTTGCCTGAGAGATCAAGAAAAGCGGTTTGAGCAAGCTGGCCTGATTTTGCGAGCGTGTGGAGGCTAAACTGAAAGGTGATTTGCTGATAGGGACGCGTTCCTTTCCAGATGGGCACGGCAAACAAGATGGTCTCGAAGTCGAGAAAATAAGCGGGGAAACCAAAGGGTGAGAGGTCCGCAGCTGCTCCATCGGCATCGAAGAAAGCATCTCCGGTAACGGAGCATTGTTTGACCCGTCTCTGAACAGCATTAAGAAGCTCATCTGGCACGTCCCGTAGGTCCGCATAACCCTCGGACTCGAATTGCTCACGTTTGCGGATATGCAGCTTGGGAAGCGATCCCAGAGGAAACTCCGGCAATACCTTGTCCCGGTTGCAGTAGTCGCAGAACCCGCAGGTGAACGGTTTCGTGCAATGCGGACCTGTGGCGACTTCGGGCTCTTCTGCCATTGCGGCAACTACCTGCGCGTCGGCGATCCATTGCTTCACCTCATCGCCACGGGAGAGCGCTTCTTCAGTGAGGTCGGCTTCCTGGAGTAATCCGCGGTAGTCACTATCGCCCTGGTAAATGAAGCTGGTGTTGATGTGAGCCAAGGATACGGATGAGAGACGGACTCCGGAGGAAACGGCGATATGGGACTGCACGGCGATGTCGTCGTGATGATATTCTTTTACGCTGGTCGAAGATTTCACCTCGACCATCCGCCAGCGCAGAGTGTCATCGGAACGGTCCGGAAGCATCACGTCCGCGTAAGCCAGGGCACCTTCCGTCTTCAAGCCCGCTTCAAATACCGGCGAGTGCCCCTCAGCCAGCAGCTTGGCACTGCGGGTGAGTGCTTCGCCATGGCCAAGGGCTTTGATGTCAATGAGGACACCAGTGCCCTCGGAATCGTAAATGGTTCGGGCAATGTCACCCACCTGATTGCCGATTTTGAAAACCGTCTCGGAAGCCGAATCATCACAGAGTTCAGGTTTATGAAGATCAAGCCACAGACGCTTTGGACATTGCCGGAAGGCGATAATCTTAGATTTGGAAAGTGTGCGCATTGGAATGGCTGAGATCTTCAGAGAGCGGATTGCGTGGCGGGAAGTCACCCCTGACGCAGCACCTGATGCAACCGACGGTCCGCCCAAGAATAAAGGTTCGTTACCGTGATGAAGAGGGTGAGGACGAGGGCGAGGATTTTCATCAATTGTGAATGATCTTCCGCATGTGTTGGGAAACAACCAGAATTATCATCTCAAGTTTGATGAGCTTTGTCCGAGTTTGAAGAAGTCTTTAGTGTGATCCTGCTTCAATAGCCTCGGGGCTTGCCAACACGGTGAACACGCAACAAAAAGCCCCTGCCATTGTCGAATGGTTCCACTGATGCTTCCACTTCTAGCACGGGATAGCGGACCGTAGCCGTCCCGTAGCTTCTGTAGGTCGGGGCGAAAAGTTCCGTCTCCACAATCCCGGTCTTGTCGGCGAGACTTAAAAACTTCATCACCTCTCCCGTGACCTGGTGATGCAACCTTTGCTCAACCACAAGGCCGCAAGCCGTCACCCGCTGACCAATAAATTCCCCGAGGCGCGAGACAGAGCAGTAGGTTTCCCACGCGATGTGAGGAAACAAGTCCAGCGGGTGCCCTGAAACCGCCATCCCGAACAGGTCAGTCTCCCATTCGAGCTTTTCCAGCAAGGTCGGCTCGTGAACGGGAGTGTGCAGCCTCTGTGCGATGTCAGGGGGTGGTAGAAGCCATCCTTGTCCGTCAACCGCGCTTATGTTCGCAAGACAAGCCCTGACCTCCCAGAACTGGTGTGTGCGTGGCACGCCAAACTCGTCGAAGCCTCCGGCGCGGATGATGTTCTCCAGTTCATCGGAACTGGGACGGACCCGCTCGCAGAAATCCCGTATGGAATCAAAGCGCCTCCGCGCCACCTCTCGCAACAGTCTTTCCACTGTCGCGGATGCCAGTCCCTTCATCTGCGTGATGGGGACGCGGATCTTTTCATCGCACACGGTAAAGGCGGGGCCTGGGGTGTTGACGTTTGGCGGAAGGAACGAGATGCCGAGGCGATGGCACTCCAGCGCGTAAACCAAAGTGGAGTAAAAGCCCTTCCTGTTGGAGAGCACGGCGGCCAGAAACTCGGCAGGGTAGTAGTGCTTGAGCCAAGCGGCCTGATAAGCTTCGACGCCGTAGGCGGTGCTGTGGGCGCGGCAAAAGGCATAGCCGTTGAAACCGCTTACCAGTTCCCAGACTTCCTGCGCCTTTTCCAGGCTGTGACCGCGTGCCAGCGAGGACTGGAAGAACTCCACCATGACTTCCGCGATGATCTTCGCTTTGCGCTTGTTGAGGGCGCGGCGAAGCACGTCGGCCCTGCCCGGAGGCAAGCCTGCAAAGACCTCGCAGATTTGCAGAATGTGTTCTTCATAGACGACCAGCCCGAAGGTGCTTTTCAAGGCTGGCTCCAGACAGGGATGCGGGTAATAGACCGGTTCCAAGCCCTGGTAGCGGCGTGTGAAGCTGAGTTTTTTGTTTTCATTGGCAGCGCCAGGTCGGATGACGGATACGATGGCGATCAGCCCGTCAATCTCCTGCACGTTGGTCATGCGGCAGAGCGAAATCATCGCAGGCGACTCGATGTGATGCACAGCACGTGCGCCACCGCTGGCGATCATTTCCCAAACTTGCGGGTCCTGCCACGGCTCCAGCGCTTCAAGGTTTACTTCAATTCCGCGATGCTTCAAAGAGGCCATTGCATCCCGCATCACGGCCAACCCGCCCTGCGCGAGAATGTCCATCTTGATGAGGCCGACATCTTCCACCGCGTTCATGTCGAAATGAGTGGTCTGCCAGCCCTTGTTGCTGGTGAAAGTCGGACTGAGTGAGCGGATCGGATCACGCGAGATCAACACGCCGCATGGGTGCATTTTTCGGTGGCGCGGAAATCCATCCAGAAATGCGGCAGTGTCCAGCGCGGTCTTATACGGCTCCTCGTTCCATTCGGTGTCTTTGCATGAAGAATCAATTCCACCACGTCATCTTTTCGGTCATGCGGAAAGTCGATGTCGATGTCCGGCAGTTTGCTTTGAGCCATGCGCTCACGATTCAGGAAGCGCCGGAAATACAAATCAAAACGGATCGGACAGACGCCGCTGATGCCCAGACAGTAGCAAACCAGGGAATCAGCAGCACTACCGCGCGTGATCCAGTCAATACCCGCTTCGCGGCATTCACCAAGGATATCCCAAACGGCGAGAAAATATTCTTCGTAGCCGACCTCGGATATAATACTCAGTTCCTCATGTAGCTGAGCGAGATGCTTTGGCGCTCGATTTCCATAACGGCGGTTAAGTCCTTCGGTGGCAAGACGGTGGAGCATGTCTTTAGGACTGCTGCCGTCGTGCGGCGCATAACTCGGGAAGCGCAGGATGCCGATCTCGAACTGAAACTCGCATTCCTCGGCCAGCCTCTCCGTGGCGTTCATCTGCGTGGCTGTAAAGCGTTCCGCCCATTCCCGGCGGCTTGGCAGGTGCAACGCCCCGTGGCGCTTTTCAGGGTGGGCTTGGTTGAGCCGCGTCAAAGTGCGGATGCTTTGGATGATGTCGTAACGGCATTTATCTTGTGGCGATAGATAGCGGATTTCAGGAAGGGCGTGGGTGTGCTCGTTGGCAAAGAGCAATCCTTCGCTATGTTCACTAAGAATTAGCGGATCAAGCTTTGGAACGCTGAGAAGACGGCACAGATTTTCGTAGCCAGTTCTGTTCTTTACATAAGCAAGCCGCATTCGCGAGCCGCAGTGAAGCTCGGCGGCGATCACAGGCTTGATTCCTGCCTCCTTAGCTGCCTGAAAGAACAGCACAGCTCCATGCAAATTGGGGTCGGTGAGGGCGATGTCGGGGAATTCATGCTGCTTCGCCGCGTCGATGATCGCGGCGATTGAGAGCGTCGAATCAAGAAAGCTGAAATAGCTTTTGAAGTTTAGCGCTGGTGGTGAGGTGAGGGAAATCTTCGGCACAATAACCCTTGGAGGATTCGCCGCAGCCACTGGAGCAACTCTTCTGGCTGGTCGAGGCTTCAACCAAAGTTCGTGCCCGCGCATGATGCGGTTCTCCCGCCTGAGTTCATCGAACACGGGCGCGAGTTGCTGCATCTTGAGCCGCTTCTGAGCATCGGCTTCCAGTGGCAGGGCGGAGCGGAACACCGCACCGTAAATTTGGCTGAGCTTGAGACCGATCAAGCGCACGCTGACACGCCGCTCCCACGCCTTCTTGAGAAGTGGTTTCAATAATGAATAAACATCGTCGGCCAGATCGGTCGGCTCCTCAATACTGACGCTTCGTGTCACGTCCAGCATGTCGTTATAGCGGAGCTTCAAGGTCACGGTGCGGAAACTCTTGTTATCCTGCCGCACGCTCGCAGCCAGGTTGTCTGCCATGCGGTGCAGGTGTGCGAGCAGGATGCCTTCATGCGTCACATCCTTCTCGAACGTGTGCTGTTCGCCGTAGGATTTGGCGTCAGCGCGGTCAATGTTGAGCGGGCGGTGGTCGATGCCGTTGGCGTAATCCTTCAACTGCGGCGCATAGGAACCCGCGAGCATCGCGAGCATGTCCACAGGTGTTTGTGCAACTTCATCAATGATGGCAAGTCCCGCTGCTTTCAGAGTGGCCGACAGCTTCGGCCCCACATTGGGCAGCCAGTGGTTCGCCAGTGGTGCCAGGAACTCGCGCTCGTTCCCACCGGGCACTTCCAGAAGATTGGCCGGTTTGCGGAGTTTCGAGGCGACCTGAGAAACAAGCTTGTTGCTCGCGATCCCTTCGGACACGGAAATCTTGAGGCTCTGCCCGATGGCCTTGCGGATGGTCTCGGCCACTTCACGCGGGCTGCTCTTACGGTAGCCACTCAGGTCGAAGTAGCCTTCGTCAATCGAAGTGATTTCCACTTCGGGTGTGAAGTCGAAGGCGTAACTGAACATGAAGCGAGAGAAGCGCTCATACATTTCAAAGTCACCGGGCAAGATGATGAGGCGGGGGCAGAGTTTGCGTGCTTTTGCCGTTGGCATGGGGGTGTAGATGCCGAGCTTGCGTGCCTCATAGCTCGCGGATGCGATGATGCCCCGTCTCTCGCCGCCGACTGCTATGGGCTTTCCTCTTAGCTTTGGGTCGGCGGCTTGTTCAACGGAAGCAAAATAGGCATCAGCATCGAGATGAACAATCATTTGCGAAAGCGCAGAGGAAGTTCTTGCTGCACGTAGCGTGGTTGTCTTCGCGTCCGCTTGCGGAAGCGGTTGCAGAGTCGTTCAACCAGACGGCGGAGCGTTTTCATGGCCTGGGGGCGAGCCGGAGCAGGGCCACTTGCACCCCTTGAATCGCCAGTTCATGCGCGGGGATGAGGGCGGGGTAGTTTGGATTCTCTGCTCTCAGAAAAGGTCTTCCGCGCTGCACGACGTAGCGCTTCAGGGTGCATTCGCCGTCAATGAGTGCAGCGACGATCTCGCCGTTGTTAGGTGTGCGAAATTCGAGAATCACCACGTCGCCGTTCAAAATTCCGGCGTTGGTCATCGAATCACCTTGAACCTTTAGGGCAAAGGTCCGCGATCCTTTAGGCAATCGCAAACTCTCAGCGTCCACGTTAATGCAGGCGTCAGGACGCTGCGTTTCCTGCGTCGGCCGGCCTGCCTGAATGCTTCCCAGCAACGGAACGGCGAGGAGTGTTTGAGGAGAAAAGGCGGCGCTCATGTGTTGCATGTTCAAAAGAACACTATCCAGCGCCTGGCATTCATCAAGTCACTTTTTCAATTCTGCGCACTTCACAATTCGAGCCGCTGCTTTTCAGATTGTTTTAGGCATATCGTGGTTCATCTTCCATAATGACAATTGATGAGTTGAAAGGGGAGCGTCCGATTCATTCAGACCCCTACGCACTACCGGGAGCTCCTCAACTGCCGCCCGACCCTGAGGTGGTTACATTGAGGGTGTATGAGTTCAATGAGTTCCACTGCACGGCGACCGATCCCGAATCTGCGCGACGTCTGTTTGAGGAGCATTGCTGTGAGGTCGTTTCGGCCAAAGATGTTGTCGAAGTGAAGGGTGATGCTCTCAACCACATCAGCCACACTTTCGGCGTGGACATCGAACCCTATGAATGGTGGTGGTCTGCACGCATTGAGCGAAACAGGCGGATGCGCGATGGTGAACTTGAGCCTCAGTTTCTAAACCCGAAAATCGGACTTCCACCTGTAAAGCCAGACAAACGAGTTGTTTGGACCGCTTGTGCCAATGGCGAGTATTCCCCACCGAGCGGCATGCTGGTTTGGACGAGCAACGGGACACGGGTGCGACGTGGTATCTGGCACGCAAGGGAGCCATTGAGTTTCACACCAGAAGGATGGCAGGCCGGTGACTGGCGGGACAGGCACGGAGACCCGATTGAGGTGAGCCACTGGCATCCGTTCGACGAGTTTGAGAGAGTTCCAGCACCGCCCTCGTCAGTTGTCTAGCTGATCCCTATCTGTATGAACCACAGCGTATCTACCAAAAATTCTGAAGGACTGAGTTCCGCAGGTGCGGTGCCCTCGGTCCACGGTGCTGTATTCCCGTTCAAACTGTTCAAGCTCAGCAACGACCACGTCAATGCGGTCTGCGCCGCTACTACGTTCGATGAAGCCGAAACATTCTTTGATGCAAACTTGGAAGATGTTGAGCGAAGACATTCACGTGCTCGTGAAATTGCCTATGGAGAACTCGACCCCAGTTTTTGGGATTGGGTAGCTCGGAAATGGTCAGGCACTCCCATATTGGTCGCCTATTTGCAGGGAAATTTTGACGACCAGCACATGTCACAGCTGGCTCGTCCGGTGCCTAGCTGGAGCGGTGCCTCGCACAAACAGGCGGACGAAGCGGAATCCCAGATTTCATTCGCAGTGCGCAGGCAATTTGGAGAAGCACGGCGAGAAGCGATGCGGACTCAAGGCAGAGTGACGATGAAACGTGTGCGGGCCAATCAAGCGACAATGAAGTGTCTGCCCTGAAGCAGGCTTGTCCCTACGAAATGCGCAGCGTGATCTCGCCCATCTCGCCACTTCCGAATCACGACTTCGATTTACCATCGACGTAACTCTTAGATCGGCAGTCATTCAGCCTTTTGAATCATGGCTCGATTGTTAATTCCCGATAACAAATAGCCGTAGCCGCTTTAGTCTATGTCTGCGGTTTCTCCCTGACTTCCATTTCTTCGAGCAGAGACGCTATGGTGATTGGGGCATTGCCCTCCAGACGGTTGTTCACGAAAACAAAGGAGGGTCGTTTTCCTTCGGCCCTGGCTTTCTGAATAAGCGCCTTGCCTGCGGCTCGCGCGGCTTCGTAAGGTTCTTTGGTAGAAGTGTAGGGGCTGAACGAATTCACTGCCGATTCATAGCTGCGACCGGGTTTGAGCAGGAACCGGGCAACTAGGAAATCAGTGGTGAAGCTACCTGGCATCTCGATCTGTGCTGAGACTTCCGGCATCCTCGTCCACGAGTTGAAAACATGAGCGACGCCATGCGATTTCAGCATGGCGAAGTATTCCGGGTGTAGCAGGCTTTCGTTTCTTGTCTCCACTGCGTAAGCCCATGTTTTTGGGAGTTGTGAAAGGAAGACGTCCAGCGCTGAGACGAATTCGCGCCCCCGCGCGAAGTCGGAAGCGTGGAATTGAGAGAACTCGAAAATGAGCACGCCGATTTTTCCACGGTATGGCTCGCAAGGTTTCAGAAAAGCATTCACGAACAATTCGGCGTCTAGGAAGTGTTTGTTATCGGTCCCTGCCAGATTGCCGAAGCGCGGCAATTTTGAGTAGTGGTGGATGGTGATGGTGTCCGTCACCTTGAATCCAAAGCGGAACGAGGATGGCACATCCGCGCAGAGACGATAAAGATACTTGTCGGTTGGAAACTTGTAATAACCTGCATCGACACAGACAGTCGGAAAGGTGTCGGCGTATTCGACAAGGCATTCTCGCTCAAACTTCGCCTCGGAGAATTTACCACGCGTTAGGTAGCGTGAATCGTCATAGACCTGACCAAGCCAGCCGGGATATTTCCAAGACGAAGTTCCGATGAATACTCCTTGGCTAGCGAGAGCGGCAAGAGGCTCATGCATCTTTGCGTGGGTCCGCTCGTCAAACATCATAGATCGGGGAAAAGGGGTAGCGGCGACGTTGGAGGCAATGCCTGTTGCAAGGTGGGAACTCTTTTCTTGGCGAAATAACGTCTCAAGGATTGAATCTGTTCGTCCCAAAACCCCTGCTCAAGCGCAGTTTTACTCACGGAGCCAGATTCAAGGTGCAACAGATACGCGCCCGCGTTGCCCGATGCACAATCTTTTAAGGCAGCCGCGATGCCTGACGCCCCTGTCGTTTTAAATTGAAACGTGAGTGGCGCAGTTGCTTTCAGCATCCCTAATGGATAGTCAGAAAGCTTTCGGTCTGGATTCAGAAGATGCAACGTGCAGCGGAGCAGTGAAGAATAGGCATAGCGGAAAGACGGCGGCAATGGGCCGGTGCAAGATGGGTGTTCAGCAGGGTGACGCGAAAGACGAGCCTGCACTCCATCCTTCCACTCGTAAACGGTCAGCCACCACGGCGCTCCGGGCCACACCCCCGCTCGGTTATATTGCGGACGGTGTTTAAGCAGAAGAACACGCTCCAACTCGATGGCCTCGTCAGGGGTTCCGCACTCGCGCCATTCGATTCGTGCGATACGATTCACTAAGCGAAGTATCCGTCGCGGATACCGCTCAGGACCAACATGGCGGTAGCTTCCCACGCGAGCACGCAAAGTGTTGGACTGTCCGATATAAATCAGGCGGCCCGTCGAATCGTAAAAAAAATAGACGCCGGGGCATGCGGGAAGTGATTTAAAAAAATCTGCACCGAGGCGCTGGATAAAAGGATTACAAAGCTCGAATAGCCGCAACTGGCGGCTTTTTTTCCTATGCGCCACAGCTGCTTTTTCCTTCAGGGGATTTGGCCCGATGATATGGTTCCCTCCCGACATGGCGAGATTTTTATTTAGTCTTAAAGTCAATCACTTGACTCTCCATCTGTGACTTAAGTGCAGGCATCAATCACTTGAGGCATTCCCGGATCAAGTCGGCCAGGCGGTATCCGCCTAGTGTCACACGGCGAAGCGAAATTGCCTTCAAGTTCTTCGTATAACCGTCAGGCAACGGCACGGCGGACGCGACATCTTTCCCGTATTGCAGCTTCCCGCGCAAATACACTTGATCGACGGCGATCTGCCAGCTTTCTCGCGCCCAAGCTTCTGGAGTCGTGTGCTGTTTTAGTTCCGCGAGTCCATCACGTTTGAACTTTGAACCGAGTTCGATTGCCTGATTCACATAGCCGCGAAGCAGTTTGGTGTGGAACCCTTTTGAGGTGCCGGTCGCGTCGTCCCACATTTTGTGCAGCGTAACTCCCTTGCCGGTGCCTGCTTTGACGAAGATCGAGTTGCCTCCGCGGTCGCCAATCGGACCTGCGAAGTCATCGTTCACGAGAGCGCAGCAGTGAAGAGGCTGCGTGATGTCACCAACAATATGGATTAGCCAAGGAAGCCAGTATGCCTTTTCTTTTGCAGACACCTTCGGGTCTTCGAGTTTTGTCTGGCACCGTTTGATCGCGAAGATGATGTCGTCCTCTGGAGACGGGGACGGTTTCAGGGAGAAGTCGAGCGGCGTCAGGGGGTAGTCAACAAAGTGCCACTCCTTGTGATTCCATGTTGAATTCCCAAACTTGATCTCGTCAGGCCATTTGCTCGCGCCCATAAACAGCACAATGCCTTCTTCGAGGACTGCATCTTTGTCAGGAACCTCAGCCTTCCACTTCTCGTAGTTGTAGTGCAGCTTGAGAATGTCGGCGGCTTTCTGTCTTTCCTGCGGGTTCAGATTTAAGTATGCAACAGCAGCGACAATCATGTGTCCGGGACCGGACCAGGCGCAGACGCTCTGAACCGGAAGCAACATGATCAAAAGTAGAGCGAGACGCGACGCAAACCTATTCATCTCAGAAATTATGCCGGAGTCGATATGACAAGCAATCACGCTTCTGGGAGGGAGCCTCTTTCGCGTGCAGTAGAAAGGATTTAGTGGAAAATTTCCTTCAAGCGGTGTAAGCTTACGATATGAACAGCACAGCATTCGGCTCCTATCTTCGCCAGATCAGGGAGGCAAAGAATATCTCACTTCGAGAACTCGCGAAAAAAATTGGCATATCCGGTGCATTCTTGTCGGACATTGAACTCGGCCGCCGATTCCCATCGGCGGACAAGATCGAACTTCTTGCGGGAGAAATCGGTGTTCCCATCGAAGAACTGCAAAAATACGATTTCCGCGACGAGGCGGATGAAATCAGGAAAATGATGTTCTCCGACCCACAGGCCGGAATGGCCTTTAGAACCCTCAAGGACAAAATCCAAGGCGGCACTTCACTAGATAAAATTCGAGAACACCTCGACGAAGACATCAAGTGAAGGAATACCGCACAAAGGACGGACCGTATCCCCTCCGACTGCTCTACGAGACACGGGAGATCGATGACATCTGCTTGGACGCACTGAAGCAGGCAAAACTCCTCCCCGGAGAGCCCGAGCCAATCAAGATCGACCTCTTCCTCGAAAAATACTTCGAGGTCCCGCTAATCTACGAGGATCTGGGGGAAGGAATCATGGGATCGACGGTGTTCAACTCAAAGGGAGCCGTAACCGGATTCACCGTCGCGCCATGGATCGAGGAAGAAGGCACCGCCACCTCCGAACGCCGGGTGAGATCAACTCTGGCCCACGAGGGAGGACACGGCCTCCTCCATTCCAAACTTTTCATCGCTGACCATACCGCCGACCTTTTCAGCCACTCTTCCGGGAACTACCGCCCCAAGAATTTTTTATGTCGCAGCACCGACATTTCCCCAAGTCCCGGTGCTACCCCAAAATACGATGGGCGGTGGTGGGAATGGCAGGCGAACCGAGCCATCGGCGGCCTCCTCCTTCCGCGCCCGACCGTAAGAAAACTTATCACCCCATACTTAGAGGAATCCACGTTCGGACCGCGCCTCAGGGAATCTCTAAGAAGCAAAGCCGAAAAAGAGGTCGCCGAGATATTTGACGTAAACCCGGTCGTCGCCCGAATCCGTCTGGAAGAAATGTTTCCAATGGAAAAACACCAGTCTTTGTAGAATCTCGTTGACTGTAAGCTGTCACAGCTTACAGTGACGGAATGCAAGGTAACCGGTTTCAAATACTATCTCTAGACGGCGGAGGGCTTAAAGGGCTCTTCACCGCCTCGTTTTTGGCCCACTGGGAAAAAGAACGGGGGACGAAGGTCATCGACCACTTCGACCTAATCTCTGGCACCAGCACTGGCGGAATCATCGCCATCGCCTTGGGCCTCGGCTTCTCGGCCGAACAGATCAAGGATCTCTATCTCAACAAGGCTGACCAAATCTTCCCGCCCCAGCACTTCGAGAACGCCAAACACTGGCTGGCGGTCAAACATTCGGGTGAGGGCCTGCGGGCGGCACTAAACGACCTGCTCGGCGAACGTAAATTCGGCGAAAGCGAGAAACGACTTCTTATCCCCGCTTACGACCCCGCGTTCCGTGGAGTCCATATTTTCAAGACGGCGCACCACAAACGGCTCCAGACCGATTACAAGCAAAGCGCCGTTCATGTCGCGATGGCGACCAGCGCCGCCCCGACCTACCTCCCTCCCGAAGTCACCGAGTCAGGCCTGCAACTCCTTGACGGTGGCGTCTGGGCAAACAATCCCATCATGATCGCGGTGGCCGAGGCATTGGGATACCTCGAAAAACCTCAGAGCGAAATCGCGGCGCTTCGCATCGGCACGACCGAGGAGGTCATCTCACTAAAGGATATCCAGACCATGGGAGGAAAATTGCAAATGGCAGCTCCCGTCATCGACTTTATGATGAGAGGCCAGTCGCAATCTGCCTCCGGGATGGTTCATCATCTTCTCGGAAAAGGCCGCTTTTTCGAGGTGAACCCCAAAACCGCACCGGGGGATTTCCACCTCGACAAGCTCAGCAAGGAACTCCTCGCGATGGGCGAGGCAGAATGGCGCCACGCCTCCTCCGAACTCTTTGACCGGGATTTCTTGGACCATCAAGCAGCGCCCTTTGAGCCCTGTCACAAACTCAACTAATCAACGCAACCAACAAAACACCCGAACGACCATGAAGACGAAAGATCAGATCATCGAGGCCCTCGTGGCCGCTTTGGAAATTCCACCCGGTGCCTACGACAAGGCCGACGACCGTTACAAGGACTTGGGCGATTGGTTCTGCGAAGGTTCGCTAAAAGCCAACAAGCCGAGAATTTATGCGCAAGGCTCCTTCCGCCTGGGCACCGTCAACCGCCCGCTTCGCGAAGGTGAATCCTACGACCTTGATGTCGGCTGCCGTCTGGAGGCCGGCATCAGCAAGCACACTCACACCCAAGAGAAGCTGAAGACGCTCGTCGGTGACGAACTCGAAGCCTACCGGAAGGCCCGGCAAATAAAAAAAGAACTCGAAGAAAAACACCGTTGCTGGTGCCTCGAATATGCGGACGAACTCCGGTTCTCGGAGGACATAGTTCCCTCGATCCCCGAGGAAATGACCAAGCAGGCCTCGCTAGCCGACGCGATGATCAAGCATGGCCTTGCCCGTGGACTCGCCGAAGACGTGTCTCGCCACTCCGGGAACATCACCGATAACCGCCAAGCCAACTACCGCTACATCGATCCCAACTGGCGAATCTCCAACTCCGAAGGCTACGCCAGATGGTTTGAATCCCGCATGGAAATCGCCGCCGGGCTCGTGGAAAAAGTCGCGATGATGGCAAAGCAGGCCAAGGTGGAAAAACTCCCCGCTTGGAAATGGAAAACTCCGCTTCAAAAAGCAATTCAATTTTTGAAGCGGCACCGGGATTCGATGTTCGCCAAGAACCCCGACTCTAAACCCATTTCCATCGTCCTCACGACACTGGCGGCTGCCGCCTACCGGGGTGAGGACAACACCACCTCGGCACTGGAGCGCATTCTTGCCGACATGGATCGCTACATCCTTCCGACACTTCCACGCGTCCCCAATCCGGTGAACCCAAATGAAGACTTCGCGGATAAATGGCACGAGCCGAAATACGCCCACCTCAACTTGGAAGGAAACTTCCACGGCTGGCTCAAGCAGGCACGAGCAGACTTCCAGAACATCGAGAAGCTCAACTCCGAAGAGCTGATCCAAAAATTCACCTTACAGAAGTTTGGGCTTCGGATCACACAAGATGAAATCGCCAAAATTCTTCCGCTCCTGCCGTCTAAACCCGCAGACTACCAGAAAATCCAGATCATCACCGAAAAGCCGGCGCGGCCGTGGTGTATGTAATGTCCGCTCCAATCGCCATTCCGGGGCTGGATGAGTTCCTCAACGATCAGCCCTTCATTTCTATTCAACCATCTAGCGGAAATCTCCTTCTACTAGTAGGGGATTTTCAGTTTTGTGCCGAACATGAGGGACACCCCCAAATCAACGACACCTACAATCTTCAAATCTCCATCCCCCAAGAATTCCCCCGACAGGTTCCCACGGTAAGCGAGATAGGGGGCAGAATTCCCCGCGTGAATGACTTTCACGTAAATGGCAACGGAACCCTCTGTCTCGGCTCACGAATTCGCCTCATGGCTCGACTTCAGGCAGAACCAACTGTCCACGGATTTAGCAAAACCTGCATTGTTCCATACCTTTATGCGATGAGCCTAAAGCTCACACACGGCCAAGACTTCATCTTTGGTGAACTGCGCCACGGCATCGATGGCGAACTCGACGACTACATAGAACTGCTCGGCCTCAAGCGTAATGACCAGGTTGTCCCAGCCCTGCTCTGTCTGCTCAAAAAGAAACGCCTCGCCAACAAAATGCCCTGTCCCTGTGGGTGCAATAAGCGACTTGGAAAATGCGATTTCAACGTCGTCGTCAGAAAGTTTCGTAATGTTCTCCCTAAGGCATGGCTTCGAGAGGTAGTCACCGGAAGTCGAAAATGAGTGATCAAAGAGAATGGCGACCGTCGCTCGCGCCCTCGATCCCGACCGCATCGTTCACGAACTGTTCCACTTCTCTATGCCGAGCGTGTAGTTTGCCGTCTGGTTAGGATGGTCTGTGCGCGATGACGAAAGGTAGTCAGGCCGTGGGTAATTCGGCTCTTTCGTCCAGTTCATCTCTGAACGGGCGTTGGGCGCGGCCATGAAATGAGCAAAGGGATTGCGCACATTGCCGGAATTTAGACGGCCTGCACCCCCCTCAATGTCAGATAGCAGAAAGGCAACGAACTCTTTCCGTAGGGTTCTGAGCGGGAGAGTAAGCACCAAGTGCCACTTTGACGATATTTTAGGCCATAATCTATTGGAGGAGCGCTAGCCGCTAGCTCATCACGAGCCTGCTCCCACCACCTTCGGCATCCCGCCGCAAACACCGTTACCTTGGCGAATTCAAGCCACTAGCGGTTGGGGGTGACGTTGCGTCGATCACTTGCACACGGAGCAGTGGCTTCAACCGCCCAGCTAGCAGCGCACGGAATGTAACATTTACATGGAATGACGCCAGAGGCAGTAGTTAAAAAAAGGCGGTCCTGCTTAGAGGCGGGACCCCAACTAATTGTCAAACATGGATGGTCGCACGGCAAAGTAGGACTTCACCGTCGCCTTTGTCTTGTCCGGCGGCGGCAGGAGATCCTCAGGTTGCACATCCAACGCCTTTGCCAGACAGAGCAGCTCCGCGTCCACCACACAGCGAATCCGCGTCTCGATCTTCGTCACCGTGTTCTCGCCCACGTCCCAGCCCAGCACGCCGCACCTTGCCGCCAGCATGGCCTGCGTCAGACCCTTATCACGACGCAGTGCCCTGATCCTTGTTCCCACGATGTTCTGCGGTGCCGCCATCTTCCGGTTTTGGAAGTTGACACTACCGGAGGCGAATCTAGAATTGCTTCCGATTTCGGAAGGTCCTTGGTTATTCGTCACGAGATTGCCGCGGTGTTTGAAATCCAAGCCGTCTTCGGCAGGCAGAACCTTTGCACGCACTACCCATGGAACTTAGGTTTGAATGCCCGGCCTGCGGACAACACATTTCCGCGATGCCGTCGCACATTGGCGCTACTGCGTATTGTCCGAATTGTGGGGAGTCGCTAACAGTGCCAGACCCGCTGGCGGAATGGACCCCACCGCCAATTCCTCGCCAAGCTTCGGCTCATGCCCTGCGGAGGCGAGTTTATGCGGCCGCTGCTGGTGCCTGGAAGACCCGGAATCAATATCCTGAAAGATTCAGGAAGGCGG
>JAIOQF010000339.1 GCA_021413535.1 Verrucomicrobiota bacterium | reverse complement strand
CGTATGAAGTGCTGGACGGCATCTTGGAGCTGTTCGTGGAGCAGGGAAAATCTGCCGATGAAATCACCGCCACCGGCTTCGATGAAAACATCGTGCGCTGGGTCCTGCGCCGAGTGGACGCCAATGAATGGAAGCGTCACCAGGCCGCGCCCGGATTGAAAGTTACCAGCAAAGCGTTCGGCATCGGCCGCCGCATCCCCATCGCCCAGCGGTTTCGCGAATAAAATTATCTCTCCGCTCCATTGGCCGCTGGCTTCACCGCTTTGGCATCGAGCTCCAGCTTTTGAATCCACACGTTGCGGAAACGCACTGGGTTATGGTGGCCTTGCAGCATGATGGGCCGGGGCTCCGGTCCTTCCTTTTCTCCGGCCCCAGTCTTGCTGGGAATCGAATAATCGTCATGAATCAATTCACCGTTGTGATAAACGGTGACGCGGGCATTCTCGATTTTCTTCCCTTCATCGAACCGGGCCGCCCGAAAAACGATGTCGTAACTCTGCCACTCTCCAGCCTTCTTGCAGACGAGCCGGTCCGGTTTCTTCAGTTTATATATGCTGCCACAATAGCTGGGCTTGTAGTCCGCCTCCGGTATTCCGAATGAATTATGAATCTGAATCTCGTAGCGATGCTGGATGTAAACTCCCGAGTTGCCGTCGCTCTCGGCACCTTTGGCGTCTTTCACTTCATTGACGTTAAACTCCACATGCATGCGGAAATCTTGATAGCTCTCCTTGGTGATGAGGCTGTCCCAGTCCGACGGGGCGGTGAGGATGCCGTCTGCGAAAACCCACTTGGTTGGTTTTTCGCCCTCAGGAATTAGATCGTAGCCCTCCGGCCCGACCAGCACGGCTGCGTCCGCTGGCCGCTCCGGTTTGCTGATATCGATGATTCCCTGGGTTGACGGGAGATCACCCGCTGCTGAAATATGAGCTGCAAAGAATAGTCCCAAGACAAATAGGACAGGGTTGAGTTTTTTCATTATGCGCGGTTGAGTGAAAATGGCCCGCAGAGCTGACCGAGTGCTTTGTTTGTAATCTGATTATTTCTGTCTGAACACTGTTGGTGCGTTTTTTTAAATTGCGCTGCGAGCTGCGGTGCATTCACGCGCCGGGCCGGCTCCGTCCGCTGGCTTTGGATTCTTCGAGGAGCGCCTTGAGATCCTTCACAATTTCAGGGTGCGCAAGGTAGAGATTGTTCGTTTCGCCAGGATCGGTTTCCAGATTGTAGAGCTGGCCGGGAGCATCAGGCGCGGTGTCGGCAAGAATGTAGCGCCTGAGATCAGGATCAGTTTCGTAGCGATTACCACCGGAGCCGGGATGGTCGAGATATTTCCACGGGCCGCGACGGATGGAGAGCGTGCGAACTCCGCTAAAAGCTTGCTCGAGAAGATAGGGGCGGATGGGGGCGCTGTCCTGGTTGAGCAATGCAGGCAGCATGTTGAAACTGTCTTCCGCAGCGTTGTCGGGGAGCTTCGCGCCGATGATGGCGGCAATGGTCGCCATAACGTCGGTCAAGCTGATGAGCTGCGCGCTCCCGGTGCCCGGCTTCACTTTGCAGGGCCAGCGCACGAGAAAGGGAACGCGATGGCCGCCTTCCCAATCGTCGCGCTTCATCCCGCGCCACGGACGTGCGCCGTCGTGTTCGTAGTCGGCACGCATGTGAATGACGCTGGTGACTTCGGGGCCGTTGTCACTGGTGAAAATGACGAGCGTGTTGTCGGCGATGCCGAGTTTCTCCAGCGTCGACATCAGCTCGCCAACCACCCAGTCGAGCTGACAGATGAAGTCGCCATGTGGTCCGGCCTGCGTTTTTCCTTGGAACTGCGGGGCAGCGAACGATGGTAGATGCACGGCTTGCGCGGAGTGAAAGAGGAAGAATGGTTTGTCCGGTGTCTGGCGAATATGCCGCTCAAGAAACTCGCGGCTTTTTTTCAGAAAGACGAGATCTAATTCCTCCATCGGAAAATTCGGCGCGATGAGACCGGCGCGACAATCATTGGCATACGAGTGTTTCGGAAGCTTCGACTTGTCGATCAACGCGGTGGGTGGAACTGGGATGCGGTCGTTTTCAATAAAGGCATAGAGCCAGTCGGTCGCGGGACAGCAGGCCGTGCCAAAGAAACTCTCAAAGCCGTGATCCACTGGTCCGCCTTCGATACGATGGGAAAAATCCACCCGCTGCACAGCCTCGACGCCATTGCCGCGCACCGGTTGTCCGGCCTTGTCGAAGAACGTCAGGCCGACATGCCATTTGCCAACGCAGGCTGTGGCGTAGCCGTCGGCGCGCAGCATCGCAGGCAAGGTGAGCCTCCCCTGCGCGATGAGTGACGGCCCTCCTACGCCGGTGAAAACGGTGCCGCCATTCGGCACCCGGAAAGCCATCTGCCCGGTCATGAGGCTGTAACGTGTGGGCGTGCAAACCGTGGCCGGACTGTGCGCGTCGAGAAATCTCATACCCTCACGAGCGAGGCGATCCAAATTTGGCGTGGGCACTTTCGACTCGTGATTGTAGCAATGCACATCGCCGTAGCCAAGATCGTCGGCGAGGATGAGGAGGATGTTGGGCTTCGCTGGCGCGGGCAAAACGAGCAGCCAGAAGGTGAACAAGGCGACGATAAGTTTCATAGAGCGTGGCGAGAAGCTTGCAGAAAAATTTTGGGAATATATTTCATCAATGGCGTGTGGCATCATCGATCAGGCGATTGATGGCGATGGCAAATGCTTCTGCTATTTTTCTTGCTCCGCTGGGATTGGGCAACATGCCGTCATCCGCCAGATCTTGAGAAACATCGAATCCGGCATTTGGGTCTGCCAGAACCACGCGCTGCCGGGGCGTGGAATGGGCCTGGACGTATTGCGAAATCTTGGCATTGAGCAGATTAATCACCTCTTCTCTCTCCTTCGAGGGAATAACTTTCGAAAGCACGATTTTAATATTCTCATTTTTTGACCGGAGCAATTCGATCACTTGATTGATGTTCTTCACAATCCCGTCCGTCAGCGGTTCGGCGGCAGCCTTGCTGGAAACGACATCTTCGCTTCCCAGTTGAATCACCGCGACATCGGGCATGTTGCCAGTCAACCGGCGCGGCAGATTCTCTGCCATCCAGGCGGAATCTTTACCCCAGTGACCTTCGTGATCCACGTCGTATTGATAACTGTCCGGGTCCGTTTTGTCATCGTGGTGCTTCTGGCGGCTTCCTATTAAATCAATCTGATGACCGCTGATGCGCAACATGCCGTCCAAGTAACGCCGATAAGAGCTGCTGGAATCGAGACCTTCGGTGATGGAATCCCCGATCAGCATGATCTTCACCGGATCAAGCGGCGGTGCATCCATGAATTTCTTAACGATGGGTTCAATGCCTTGAGCCCAAACCCGATATCCCTCCGTGCTCAAGTGAGTGCCATCGGTATACAAGCGTTTGTTGATGGAACCATCAGGCAGGAGAAATTTTTCCTGCAAATCGACATAGGCCACTTCATTCGGATTGCAGGCATCGGCGGCGTTGCTGGCGTTGGCTTGCTGACATTTCGCCCATTTGACTTTATCGGCCACGGGCAGGATGGCCAGCATGATGACACGGGTCTCCGGCAGGCGGCGGCGAATCACCTGGGCGATGGCCCGTTTGCCATGGGCGATGTCCGCCGGAGGACACTTGGCTCCCAAGTCCCACTTTTCCTTGCCGCCGTCACTTTGAGTAACCCCAAGATTATTGATGCCGCAAAGCAGCACTGCGACTTTGGGCTGACGTCCTGCGGTGAAATTCAGATTGCCATGAGTGACCCGGTAAAGCATTACCGGAGTGATGTCGCCCGAGTTGCCCATGTTGACAGGCTGGTATTGAGCATAGTTTTCACGCCAGATGTCGTGGCCCAGTTTGTCTCCGAGCGACCAGTTCCAAGTGATCGAATCTCCGAGAAAAAACAACTTGGTCTCTTTCGCCTGAAGCACTTCACGGTTGACCCTTTGAAACTCCCCGTTCCAATAGTCGTCCTGAATTTGCCCCGGCATCGTGGTGCTGGGGGAGAGTGGTATCTCATCCCAAAAATTGGGTGCCGCACCCAAGGTGCTGAATTCAAAGCACAGCAAAACTTGAATCGACAACGATGCTAAAATGAATTTCATGAGAACTGCTTGGCGACATTAATTTTGGGGAAGCCACGGTCTCGGAGCAGGGCCAGTCCCGCAGCAGCAGCCTATTTTTGTTTTATCATCATGAGATTAGCCTCGGCAAAGGCCTTACCGATTGGCGCCATGATCCTGGCCGCACCGAGGTAATGATAGCCGCCATTGGAGACGCCCTTCAGACGAGTCCATTCTTCTGGTGTAAAATTCTCCGCCATGACCTTCATCTTGTTCTCCCAAGAGGTGTCCTTCTCCGCGGCGACTCGTGCGTCCACCTTCGGCCAGCATGCTTCCATCCGGTTTTGTAGCGTTTCCAATTCATCAACCCAGTAGGCTGCCGTGCGCACCACAGCAACATTACCCTTGAACTCGGGAAGCTCTGCAGCTGCAACTTGCGCCTGCCGGAAATACATCTGGTTACCCGGCTTGCTATCTTCCTTCTCGCCACCTATCCCCATGACACCAATCACAAAAGGCAACTTCGGCGCCGATAGATCCTTGCGCACATCGCGGATGAAGTGCGCCAGCAAAGTCGCATACAGTTCGTAGCCGCCGGGCTCATTGCCTTTGTCATACGTCCAGTCGGAAACCAGGTCATTGAAGCCTTGGAACCACACAAACCCGGCCAGCTCGTATCCCTGCTTCGGATCGTAATCCGGCACCACGCGCTTGATGTCGCCCAACACTTTTTTGACGTGCCCGATCATCAGGCGGTAATACAAGCCGGCGGCTTGTATTTTATCGGTCTTTTCCTTGCCCATGTCATCGCCGCGTTCCTTGCGACGAGCCAACTCGAAATCACTCCAGACATACGGTCCGGCGCTGGGCGGACGAAAAGCCGTGTGCAGGTCCTTGCCGCCCCATGAGGTTTTGATGATCAGGATGGGATCACCCAGCTTTTCCATAGTGATGCCGAAGGTAAACTCCGGGCCGATCTCCTGGGTCGAAGCACCGAAACCCGCTGTGAGTTTTCCTGTCTGTTTAGTGG
Organism: Verrucomicrobiota bacterium; assembly: GCA_021413535.1. GTDB lineage: Bacteria > Verrucomicrobiota > Verrucomicrobiia > Verrucomicrobiales > Verrucomicrobiaceae > VFKE01. The sequence goes on along the minus strand of JAIOQF010000339.1, from coordinate 6,745 downwards.
TATCGTCATCCAAGCAGCCGATCGAAGAAATCCAGACCTTGTCGCACAAATGCGGTTTACCATCGGCGTCGCGCATTTCTTTTAGGAGTGGAGCAGTCTTGGGATCACCGGCCATGGAGTCGAAAGTCGAGACATTCACATGTCCCTGCATGTTCGACTGTCCAGCGAGGATGAAGACCTTGAGCGGCTTGGCCGAAGCCTGGCTACAGATTCCTGACATCAAGCCAACAACTGCTGCGATCATCATCCACCGCGTGCTCGTCTTGATATTTTTCATGGGCTTATTTTCTTTTGTTGTTTGATCCTTCTTCATTCGCTGATGCGTGGGCGATGAAATCCTTCAGACTCACCAGCGTTGGCGCATCGGTGCTGGCTTCGATATCAGCGATGGCCTTGTCGATGTTTTTCTCCCCTTCTGGGTATTGGAGCGGACGTTTGGTCCGCAACAGAGGAAGGACTTCCTTGGCATGGCCACCATAGCGCTTGAGATATTCCAGCCGCTTCTGGTAATCGTTGCCCCAGCGCCATTCCATTGTGGAGACACAGAGTGTCATGCCCTCGCGAATGTGTCGGCTCGAAAGAATATCCAAGCCAGCCTGGCGGATGTCGTCGCCCCACATTTCGTTGGTAGGGGCGAGTATTTCGACGGCGCTGACAAGATCGGGCAACAGCACGGCCAGATCTCGGTCGCTGAGTTTTCCGAGTGCCGGGATGATGGAGGCGCGGACGACGCTGTCTTCGTTTTCCAGAAACGATTTCATGACCAAATGAAGTTGCTCGGGGTCCACGCCGTCGAGCGAGTCGGAGAGGATGCTGCGCGGTTCGCTGTTTCCGGGATACGGGGAAAACAGGGCCCGGGAGGCAGCACGCTGATGCATGCGGCGTGGGTCAGCAGGGGTCGGGCGGAGAGACATCGCGAGGAGGTCGCCGGTGCTGTCCTTGTCACCAAGACGAGTGAGAGCTTCGGCGGCGAGACATTGGAGCCATGTATCTGGATCCTTGAGGGCAGTGCGCAAACGCGGCAAGGCGGATGAAGCTCCTTTGCCGAGCCTCCCCAAAGCCTCAATCGCACCATAGCGAGCATAGCGGTCTTTGCTTTCGATCATCGCGAGCAGCGTGGGGGCAAAGTCGCCGTCGCGTTTACCAATGACCTCCGCCGAGTGGTAGCGCATGGCGGGAGACCAGCTTTTCAAACCTTCAAGCAGCACCTCGTCCTTTCTTTTGAAGTATCCATTTCCCTCTCCTTCCGGGTATCGGTCACGGCCGGCGACGATAACTTTTTTCACAGCCTCGGTATTCAGCGAGGGAGCGGCGGAGGGTTTTTTGCCGAGAATAAGGAGGCTCTTCTGATAAAGACCGAATGAAAGCAGATAGCCGCCGGTGAGATCCCACTGGGTGTAGTTGTCATTTTCATCGCCGGCTTCAATTTTCTGATAGACGAAACCACCCCTCCAATTGCGAGAGAGATCATAATACCAGCTTTGCTCTTTGAGATAGGCACCGGTTGCGAGCGGGCCGCTCCGTGAGGCTCCGGGGATGGCCCAGAGCATGTTCCAGAAATTTCCGCAGTGGCCGTGCTCCCGTTCGTCGTAGGCGGCGGTGGCCATCCATGAGAAGAAAGCGGCGGCTTCGCGGTCGCCGAGCATGTCGAACAACACCGCGGCACAGGAGGACTTGCCGTTGTCTTCATGCGAGTTTCCCCACGCCGGATGATCGCCGTAGGGAATGGCTCCCTTGTCCACATAGTAGCGGAGGAATTTCACCGACTTGTCGATGGCCTTGTCCAATGCTGGATCACTGACGCCGGCCTGACGGGCGAGCACCAGTGACAGGGTCATGGGCAAACCGATCTGGTTCATGCCACCGTAGCCTTCGGAATGGCCGTTGGGCAGTGCGGGCGCGTGGCCCCACATTCCGTTCATGCACTGATTTTTCACGCCGCGCATGGTAGTTTCCTTCAGTTCAGCAAGAACTGACTTCTTGCCGGAGGCCATCGCGTATTCGCTGAGGAAAAGATTGCCGTAGGCGATATACCAGTTCCATGTGTCGATGGGTTGCAGGGATGCCCCGACTTTTTTGGCATACGCGCTGAGCATGGGGTGATATCTCATGTCGCCGCTGGCCAAAAGAGCGAGAGCATTAAGATGATCGGGAATGTCGCTGTGTTCCAAGCCCTTCTTCGCGATCAGGCGGCAGCCTTGCTCGAAGATGGCCTTCGACTTGGGACAATCGTAGGGTGCCGTCGCGCTGTAGGCTCCGAGCACCTGCAGCCTGAGCTCAACGTTCGATTTTTTACCATCCCTCCATAGCATCAGGGGAAGGATGCCGGTTTTCTCCTCTGCAGTGGTGATCGCGTAGCCGAAACTTCTGCGCGCGTCGTCCGCGAAAGGCTTACCGAACACGCCGAGAATGACGTCTTTGACCCGCAGGATGCCATCCGCCGGCGATTTGGCATCAACTGAGGTAATGAGAATCTGACGGGATGCGGCTGTGAGATCCTCATGCCGAAAGTAAATCCAGCCGCGTGCCCCAGTTGGGCCGAGCAGCCAATCGTGCTTGTCATCCTTGCTACCGCTCTGCGTCAAATCCGGCGGCGCGGCCAACTTGGTATCAGCGCCCAAAGCTGCGGTTGCGATGAGCAATGACACAAGAAACGAGACGCTGAGGAGAAAAACCTTCATGAGTTTTGTTCGATTTGTTCCATCTCGTTAGATTGCGACCAGGGATGGCACACCACACCGCATCAGCGGCCATGGAGTTATTTCATCATCGAAAGATTGGCTTTAGCGAAGGCTTCGCCCATGAGCGCGAAGGTCTTGGCGCAGCCGAGGTAGTGATAACCTGCGTTGGAGGCACCGCGATTCCATAGGGCGATATCCTGCGGAGAAATAAGATCAGCCTCGAATTTTTTAATGTATTCCTGCTTCTCTGCATCGGTCATATGACCATCTGCATTCGGGTGGTCCTTGTGCTTAGAGTCGAGGTAATATCGCATTTGGCTCACCTGGCCTCGCTTGTCGTCGATCGCGCCGAGTTCCATCGACCAGAAGGGCGCGGTCTGCACAGCGACGACATTGCCTTGGAATTCCGGCAGCAGTGAAGGAGCCGTCATGGCTTCACGAAAGATTGTCATGCCAGCATTCGGCTTGGTGCCGCCGACGCCCATCACGCCGATCACGAAGGGCAGTTTAGGAGCGACCAGATCCTTGCGCACGTCGCGAATGAAGTGCGCGAGCAATTCCGAGTAGAGGTCGTAGCCGCCCGGCTGGCTGGAATTCGGATAGACGTGGCTGTCGCACATGTCGTTCCAGCCCTGAAGCCAGATAAAGCCGCTGAGTTCATAGCCTTGCGCGGGATCGTAGGACGGACAGACCCGCTTGACATCGCCCAACACTTTTTTCACATGCTCAATCATGAGTCGGTAGTAAACGCCGGTCTCCTTTGCCTTATCGGCTTTCCACTTTTCGAAATCCTTCGGAATGCCATGTCCTTCCTGCTTGGGATAGTTTTTCTCCTGAAACGAAGTCAACTGATAAGGCCCCGCGCTCGGCGGGCGGAAATCGGTATGCAAGCTCTTGCCGCCCCATGCAGTCTTGATGATGAGGACTGGTTCTTTCAGCGCCTCGTCCATCGTGAGTCCAAAGGTAAACTCCGGACCAATCTTGCCGCCATCCTGATCCGGCTTGGGACGCGAACCATAGCCCGCAGTCAATTTGCCCGTGCCTTCGCCATTCGCCGCACCGACCCCAGTGAAGTAAGAAATCCAGACGTGATCACAAACCCGCAGTTTACCATCCGGACCACGCATCTTCTTCAGCAAAGGCGCGGTGGCTGGATCATCGCCGATGTAATCGAAGGTTTCGATCTTCGCGTGACCTTCCATGTTGGACTGACCAGCGAGAATGAAAACTTTCAGCGGTTTTGGTTTGGCGACCAATGGCAGAGCCAGGCTGAGAAGGATCAGGGGCAGAAGCAGTTTTTTCATGACGGTCGGTTGGGCGGGGCTGGAATTTCGATGGTGATCGCGTGTGTGTCGGAACGGTTGGCTTGTTTCTATCTGCGTGGACTGGTGACTTTTCCCGCGGAGATGGGCACCTCGCAGAAGGTTAGAGCGGCCTGACCGTTCTCGCCCATTAACAAGGTATCCTGGCTCCACTTTGTTTCCTTGAGGTAAGTGATGTTTTTTGCGTTGGAAGGTTTGTTCAGCTTCAAGGTTAGAACCGAACCGGTAACTTTGCCGCTGGAAATGTCGGCCGGTTCACCATCCAGATAAAACTGGCCGGCCAAGGTGTCGAGCCAGATGACGGGCTGGTCGAACTCCAGCAAGAGCGTGTCCCGCGCGCTGCTGGCAAAGGAAACTTGCCGCAGGTTGGGCGACGTGATGGGGACTTCCGGTTTCTTGCCGTAGAAATCGCGCTCAACGAGCGGCTGCAACATCCGCGCGAACTCGTTATAACCTTCGAGCGTGTAGTGGCAGCCGCCGGGAGGACGGATGCCGAGCGTGGAGAGGATGCTGAGATTGGTGAAACGCTCCGGCAGCGTGCGCTGCTGTTCGCGCAGGCGGTCACCGTTACCCTTGTCGCCGCCCATGGCGCAACTGTTCGGCCAGATTTGAAACATGTAATAGTGGCGTGCGTTGGGAAGATCACGCTGCCACCCGTCGGCCATGTCGAGAAAGAGCGGCTGGTAGATCTCATGGCCGGGTTTGCCCATCGGATTGCCGCCGGGCTGGTCGCTCTCGCCCTGATGCCAGAAGATGGCGCGAATGCCGTGAGTGAGATGCGCTTGCTGGAGCCGCGACAGGAACCCGCCGTAGATGGTGTTAGGATCGGCAGGGTTGGCGGCGTTGCGCTGATGCTGGTCGATGCGGGTGCCGCCCACCGCACCGTTGATGATGCAGATGGGCATGCTGTGGGCCGCCGACAGATTTTTAGCCAGAATCCAGCCCCAAACACCGAGCTGCAATTCCGAACGCGCGTCTTTGTTAGTCGCATAGCCCCAGCCCTTCGTTTTGCCATAGGCGCGAATCCACGGACTGGTTTCAGTATCAGGTGGCACGGCATTGTCGGTGGCCAGTGCGTTGGACTGGCCTTCGATGAGGAAGGCATCGCCGCAAACGAGATCGCCGACTTTCTCGATCACCGTTTCCGTCGGGCCGTTGTGGGTGCCGAACTCGACGCGGTATTTTACCAAGCCGGGCTTAAGCTTCACGGAAAGAGCGTAGCTGCGATCTGCGGCTGGTTTCGCTTTCACGTTCGCGAACGGCTTATCATCGGCGAAAACTTTCAGGAAGACTTCGTTCGCAGGTTTTTCCAAAGTGCCGTTGTAATGCAACGTGCCTTCGTCGCGTTCGTCTCGTGCATAAAACTGGCCTTCCACTGGCTTCTCATCGCGTTCCGGCACGCGCTCCACCCATGCGGGCTTGGCGGGCCGCGTAACATTCACCGTCACCGAATGCGAAACCGGAGTTCCTCCGTTGCTCAGCGTGGCCGTGACGGCCAGCGGGCCGTCTTTTTGCGTAGCCAGCAGACGAAGCCTGTCCGGCAGGACATCCTTGGTCACAGCGGCAGGACCGGCCTGCCACTCCATGCTCACGTCACCCACTCCAGCCGCCTTAAGCGCGGCCAGGTTGGTAATGCTCGGGCTGATTTCGAGAGGCGAACTTCCATCCCAGTCGGGAGGAGCCTGCAATGTGAATTCAGGATCAGGAACAGACTCCTTCACCATGATGGGAATGTCCCGCGTCTTCACGCCGTTGAAAAAAACCGCTTTCAAACGCAGCGTCGCCCTGGTGTCACCCGTCACACGCCCGGCAGCGAGCTCATAACTGAAACGATCCACCGCCACCACCTCCTCGCGTCCGTCCTGCACGAGCGACCAGAAGAGCTTCAATGCCCCGCCCGCCTGTGCGGTGAAGCTGGCTTTCCCGCCCTCCGGCACGATGGCTTTTCCCGGAGTGACGGCAAACTCGCTGCTGGGACGCACGAGCGGTCCAACGAGCGTCTGAAGCGGCTTCTGGTTCTCATACTCCAGGCGAATCCAGTCCGCCGAACGCATGACTTTGGAAATGCGAACTTCATCGAGGTCACCCGTGAAACTATTGATGCCCTTCCAGCCGCCTAGCCACAGGCCGAGAGGACTCGTGAGATTCAACGGAGTGCCTCTGCCCGTGGAGTTTCCCGCAAGCACGCCGTTCACATAAACACGCGCGTTTCCTTTTTCATAAGCAAACGCGACATGGTTCCATTCATTGAACGCCAAGCTGGCAGTGCTTTCTATGCTGGCCTCGGAAAAATAACAATCCATCCCGATGTGCGGCGGACCGCGGAACTGCATCACCACCTTGCCCTGCCCCTTTTCGTTGCCCCAGCCGATGAGGTTCACATTCGCCTTCTCCGCGCGAAACCAAAGTTCCGTGGTGTGCGGGGCATCAGCGACCGGATATGCAGTAATCTTGTCGCCGCAGGAGATGCCTGCCGTTCCAGAGAAATGCCGGGCCGGACCGATCACACCCGCAGTCGCCGTGGTGCCGGAGTCCTTGGATTCTAAAGTGCCTACCTCATCTTGCACCGGATCGTCCATATGCCACACGCTGAGATAGTCGTTGAACACCATCTTGCCATCAGGGGCATTGCTCGCGTTCGCCTTGCCCCAATGCATGCGCAACGGCTGCCGGGAATTGCCTTCGATGCGAGGCAGACGCACCCAGATGCTGGCCGTGCCGCCCGCCGCGTCCCATTGCTCG
>JAIOQF010000045.1 GCA_021413535.1 Verrucomicrobiota bacterium | reverse complement strand
GCCGGGCTTGGCAAGGGAAAGGCGGGGAATCAGCAGGTTAGAGGCGCACTACCCTTGCTGCTGCCTGACGGCCTCAAATAAACACACGCCTGCCGCCACCGATACATTCAGGCACGGCACTTTGCCTCCCATTGGGATGCGGATTAGCCGATCGCAATTCTCCCCGGTGAGCCTTCTCATGCCTTCGCCCTCGGCACCGAGCACAATGGCAACGGGGCCGCTGAGATCCACTTGGTAGAGCGGCTGGCCGGCTTCATCGGCGGTCCCGATGATTTGCACGCCGAGGTCTTTCAGTTTTTCCATGGTCCGCGCCAGATTCGTGACGCGGACGATGGGGACGCTTTCCGCGCCGCCGCAGGCAATGCGACGCACGGTATCCGTGAGCGGTGCGGTGCGGTCCTTGGGCAAAATGACGGCGGCGCAACCCGCAGCATCTGCCGTGCGAAGACAGGCTCCGAGATTGTGCGGGTCCTGAATGCAATCGAGAATTAGAATGAGGGGGTTCGGACTGCCATCCAACAAAGTGGCGAGATCGTTCTCGTCGTGGATCTTGATGCTGGCCCCGGTATTTACGTGCCGGCTTTCCCGCGCTTGGTTCTCATATTTTCGCATGGCTGAATAGCCGCAATAAATCAGCGATGTGCAAAGGATTTTTGGAAGAAACCAAAAAACCATCCTGTGAATCTTGTTAATCCTGCCTAAGACCCGGCTACTTCGTCATTCATCAGAGCTCGCGTTGATCAATTCCGCACCATAAACCGGGCGCGGCATTTCTCGCGGATCGCACAACACGCGGATCATGCGATCAAACGCCGCCCGGCCCCGCACGACCTCAATCTCCACTCGCAGGAAACAAATGGGGAAATCCTCGGGTGGCGGCATCACCGGAAAACGAACGAAATCTTTTTCCGTCGTCACGATCATCCGCACGTCGCGCCGCTCGCAGCGGTCCACGAACTGCTGGATGTCCTTCATGGAAAAGCGATGGTGGTCAGCGAAGTGGCGCGTGAGATCGACCTTCGCTCCCAGCTTCTTCAAGCCATCCTCGAAGCTCTCCGGGACCGCGATCCCGCTGATGGCGCCGATGTGTGCTCCGTAGAGTTGATCGAGCGGAATTTTTTCGCGGGTGTGAATGTTTTCCAGATGCATCGGACGGTGGCGACATTCGATGATCTCGGCCACGCGGTTGTGCTTGCGCAATTCGGCGATGAACTCCGAGTTGTCGCCTTCGCCGCATTTGGTGAGAAAGATGTAGCTCGCGCGTTTCAAGTGACGCGGTGGTTCGCGCAATGTGCCGCGCGGCAGGAGGAAGCCGTTGCCCCAGGGCGCGGTGCGGTCCACCAGCACCATGTCCATCCGATGCCGCAGCCGGAGATATTGCAGGCCGTCGTCCAGCAGCAGCGTGTCCGCCTTGAAATGCTTGATGGCATGGAGACCGGCTTTGACACGGTCCTTGTCCACCACCACGGGCACTCCCGGAAGATTGTGCGCCAGCATGAACGGTTCATCACCGGCCACATGGGAGTCGAGTAAAACTTTTTCTCCATCGCTCACCACACGCGGCGGTCGCGGCGGCGGGGCGATGCCGCGCAGTTTCAGAAACCATTTCTTCCAGCGCGACATCTTGCGCACCCGCTTGCTTTTGTAGCCGCGGCTGAGGATGGCCACGCGGCGGCCATGCTTTTGCAATTCACGCGCCAGCAGTTCAGTGACCGGCGTCTTGCCGGTGCCGCCGACGGTGAGGTTGCCAATGCTGATGACAGGCACGCCAAGGTGATGATCATGGATCAGACGTTCGCGATAAAGTTTCAAACGAAGCCAGACCAGCCAGTAATAGATCCACGAAAGGCCATGGAGAAAGCGGCGGAACAACGCCGGCCAAATGCCCGGCTTCCGGTGCAGGATGACCTCAATGGCCCACTGTTCCAGTTCGTCGAGCCGGTCTTTAATATCCATGGTGAGTGCGCAATGCCGACTGTTGCGGAACTTCAGGCAAGAGGCAAGAGGCAAGAGGCAAGAGGCACCCGCCCTGATCGCAGGCAGTTTCACTTTTGCCTTGTGCCTGGTGCCACTTGCCTTCATCAAGAGACATGCCCCGCTCCGACAAACGCACCGCCAGTCAACTCCGCGAAGTCACATTCATTCCCGGCATCGCGCCCCATGCCCATGGTTCCGTGCTGGTCTCGTGCGGCAACACCCGGGTCATCTGCGCCGCCACCATCCAGGAAGAAGTGCCACGCTGGATGAAAATGCAGGGCGTCTCCGGCGGCTGGCTCACGGCGGAATATTCCATGCTGCCTTATTCCACGCACGACCGAAAAGCGCGCGATATCACGAAGGGCAAACTCGACGGACGCAGTTCGGAAATCCAGCGTCTCATCGGCCGCAGTTTGCGCGCGGTGGTGGATCTCGGAAAGCTCGGCCAGCGCACCTTGTGCATCGACTGCGACGTGCTGCAGGCTGACGGCGGCACCCGCACCGCATCCATCACCGGTGCTTGCGTGGCCAGCGCCATTGCATTCAATCAACTGCTCAAAAAAGGAGTTATCACCCAGCAACCGCTCCGCCGGAAAGTGGCCGCCATCAGTGTCGGCATCGTCAACGGTGAAGCGTTGCTCGACCTCTGCTATGAGGAAGACCGTGATGCCGAAGTCGACAGCAATCTGGTCATGACGGACAACGGCCAGTTTGTTGAAATCCAAAGCAGCGGCGAGGAAACCACGTTCAGCGAAGCGCAAATGCAGGCCATGCTCGCGCTCGGAAAAGCTGGCATCACGGAACTCTGCAAGCTGCAACAACTGGCGATCGACGATGCGATGAAAGTTGTCGACCCCGCTGTGCCCGCGAATAATCCTTTCGCTGGTCTGGCTGAGCACTTCAAATAAGGGAAGTCTCACTGATCACAGCATCAGGCGATCTTTTGGCGGGCGGCGCAGTTGAATGAAAAACTGTTTGGAAACGTGTGCCCGGGACACCCAAATGAGAAAATTTTAAAAAAAGACTTTCGTTTGTGCGAATCTTTTGATAAATTTGACTGTCTAGTAGTCCGTCAGATCACATTGCCAACGCACCACGCAACCTATAACTCTCACAACATGAATAAACTACGTCTTCGCATCACTATGCTGTGCCTGCTCCTTGTTGGAGTTTTTGCTCCCAACTCCAGTGTGTCCGGTCAAACGACCAATCGTGCGGGCAAGCCGTTTCCGACCGTCAATCTGCCAAAAGGAGCACGTGGCGCGGAGATTGAGACCGCACTGGGCGCGCAATTCAAGGATGTGGCCGAATGGTATGGGCACTCGGTGACGGATTTCCAAAAGCTGGTGAAACGCGATAAAGATTTGAAGGTCGATAAAAAAGGTCGTCTCCACTACATCTGCCCAGGACCGACCATCGCGGCTGGCACTTCGTCAACTTGGGGCAACACGGGCAAGACCTTCGCCGCACCGTTCGCGGATTCGCAGACCTTCCTGCTGCACAGCAAGCCGGGCGCGTCGAAAGTGATCTATTTGGATTTCAACGGCAACACGACTTCGGGCACCCCTTGGAATGATTCCTTTGGACTAAACCTAGTGACACCGACTTATGACATCGATGCCACTCCAGCCTCGTTCAGCACGACGGAACTCGCGAACATTCAGGTGATCTGGCAGAGCGTGGCGGAGGATTTCGCTCCCTTCGATGTTGATGTGACGACGCAAGACCCCGGTGTGGAAGCATTGCGCAAGACGAGCCCGGAAGATCTATACTATGGCGTGCGTGTCTGCATCGGCGGCAGCAGCTTTGACTGGTATGGCGCTTCAGCCGGCGGCGTAGCTTATATCAATTCGTTCGACTGGAACACAGACAGCCCTGCTTTTGTCTTTCCGTCACAGCTTGGCGGGGGCAATCCAAAGTTTGTCGCGGAAGCCGCCGCACATGAAGCGGGCCACTCACTGGGTTTGCATCACGAGGGTTTGACCAACGGAACCACTTATTATCAGGGACAAGGAGACTGGGCGCCGATCATGGGCGACAGCTACTACAGGGAGATCACCCAGTGGAGCATCGGCAATTACGCCAACGCCAACAATACCGAAGACCAATTGGCATTGATCAACGGCTTCCTCCCCTACCGTGCGGGACTACCATCTCGACCACCGGCCTGATCGAAACCACCGGTGAGGTGGACGTCTTTTCCTTCGTCACCGGTGCGGGGAACGTATCACTCACCGCCAAAGCAGCCGCACCTTCATCGGGCAATTTGAATCTCTTGTTCTCGCTCTACGACTCGAACGGCACGACGATCACCACCGCAGGGCCGAGCGCTGCGGACACTGGTGTCTCCATCAATTCCAATCTCGCCGCCGGCACCTATTACCTGGCCATCAACGGCGTTGGAAGCGGCGATCCCTTGACGACCGGATTCAGCAACTACGATTGCATCGGCCAATTTTCCATCTCCGGCAGTGTAGTCCCGGGCAACAATCAGGCTCCTACCGCCGTGGCCAGCAACTCAGCGCCGCTGACCGGCTACGCGCCGCTGGCGGTGAATTTCTCCAGCGTCGGCAGCAGCGACCCCGATGGCACCGTCGCCTCCTACAGTTGGAACTTCGGCGACGGCACCGCGCTCTCGACTTTGGCAAATCCCGCCCACTCCTACGCCGCAGCAGGCACCTTCAATGCCACACTCGTTGTCAAAGATAACTACGGTGTCGCGTCGGCCCCAGCCAGCGTGACCGTCACGGTGCAGGCAGCTCCTGTTAATCAGGTGCCCGTCGCAGTCGCCAGCAGCTCGGCACCGCTGACCGGCTACGCGCCGCTGACAGTGAATTTCTCCAGCGCAGGCAGCAGTGATTCCGATGGCACCATCGCCTCCTATGCCTGGCTGTTCGGCGACGGCACCGTCTCAACTTCGGCGAATCCCGCCCATACCTACACCAATGTGGGCACCTACACCGCCACCCTCACCGTGACCGACAATCAGGGAGCCACATCAGCTCCGGTGAATGTCACCATCACAGTTCAGCCGCCGCCTGCGAATCAAGCGCCGATCGCAGTCGCCAGCGCCACACCGCAAAACAAATTTGTGGCCCTGGCCGTAAATTTCTCCAGTGCAGGCAGCAGTGATCCTGATGGCACCATCGCCTCTTACAGTTGGAACTTCGGCGACGGCACCGCGCTCTCAACCCTGGCGAATCCCGCTCATTCCTACACCACGGCGGGGACTTACACCGCCACCTTGACCGTGAAGGACAACCAGGGACTCGCATCCACACCGGTCTCACTGATCATCATCGTGAAGCCCAAGTCGGTTTATGTGGCGAACCTTACGATCATCAAGACCTCAAGTTCCAAAGGCACCTTCGCGACCGCCTCCATCACTGTGAAAGATCACACCGGCGCCTTGAAAGCCAACGCGACGGTGAATGGCAAGTGGACTGGACTGACCTCCAGCACCGGTGGAGTGAAGACGGCCAGCAATGGCGTGGCCATCTCCAAATCAGCCACCACCAAAACAGCAGTAAACAAGCCGCTCCCACCGTCAAAGCCAAGCAAGCCCAGCCCCAATGGTATACCGCTCCCCCGTCTGGCCCGATGGCAGGAAACTCTTGGGTAATTCCGTCTCGAATGAAGCGGCCCTGATAGAAGACATAATCGAACAAAAGACCCTTGCCACGACCGACACGAAATTCCGATAAAGCGTCAGGCTGCTGTTGAGGCTGGAAAGAATAGAATGGATATACCGAGCCATTGTTGGGACACCAATCAGACCAAGTGAATAGGTCGGGACGTGATGGAAGTCCCGTCTGTGAGATATTGCGCCACTCTCCGTCGTCAATGCCTTGCGCCACGAGTCCGAAAAATAGAAGCAAGCAGCCCGCCACGAGCAGCGCAACGCCAGAGCTAAGCAGCAGAGATCGGAGCATAAGCGTTGAAGTCAACGATCCCTAGACAAACGACCACGGAGTGCGGCGCGGAACGATACGCTTCAGCGCTCATCTGAACGAGTTCGCCGCGGTGAAATAGGATGCTAAACATAGATGTCTCCTGGCTGAATAGAGAAAGACTCATAATGTGATGAGTTATCAAAGATGGTCAACGCCGCTCCGCTCTCGAATACGAGCGTAAAAGATCGCGGAGGATCGAGCCTAAAAGCGGTTACGCGCTGACCGAGAAGACGATGTATCGAGTAGCTCTCACGGTCTGAATGCTCTTGATAGCGGTCGAGAATCTCACCCGTGCTGTCTCGCAGTTCCCAATCGTTCTCAACAGATACGCTTCTGGGCTCTGGAAACTTGCCTCCTTGGATGTCGGCAACGCTCACCGTAGTCGAGAAATGGAATTGGAGTTGAAACTCGCCGATGCAAATTTAATTATTACGCGAATGCTCGAACTGGATCGTTTTTGCCATCATGACCGAACACCGCCTGAACCCACATCCAAGAGCTAGTGGCACCACCCAGCTCAATCAATTTAACGGAGCATGCCGCGCAGCATGGGCACCATCTGAAGATACAGACTCTGTCCACCGAGACGGCTGAGCTGTTCACTGATGACCGCAGCGTCCGTCACGGGATCGGCTGGCAGCATCTGATCATGGCGATGATCGCCGATTTGCACCGTGGTGCAGACGTAGGCTGCGCCGCAGTCACGTGACACGGAGAGCGATGCATTTGCCGATCGCAGTTCAATGCGCTGCAAGGCTTCGCCCTCGCCCGATTCACTCAGAGTCACACTGATCGACTGGCCTTCAGGGGTCACGAGCTTGATGCCGTCCGATGCTTCCAGTTTGCATTTCAAGCGCACGCCGATCCAGGCGGCGATGAGCAGGCCGGCGAGACGGTGGCCTTTAGAATGCGTGATCTCCACAAATTGCAAATGACGCAGTTCTTCCAACGCAGTGGCGTTGGAGAAACACGATGCCAGCGCGGTGCGGAACAAATGCGAGCGCAGCCAGCTCAGATCATAAACGCGGAAGCGGGCCGTGCTCTGCTCCAAGGCGCCGGCCAGCACGGCGAAGTCATGGGCCGGATTCTTCCAACTGGAGCTGTCGATGAACAACATGTCCATCACGCTGTAAAATCGCTCGGAAAAGTTCGCGCTGAGATCACCCTGCCACCAGCAAACCAGCGGCAGATCGGAATCGAGATGCGCGAAAACAATGTTGCGAACCTGGTTCATCGTGCCGCCTTCCAGCACGAAGGATATCTGCTCGCTGCAGACGGATTTATGCCCGTCATGCAGCTGGCAATGCGCCGTGATCCACGCGCGGGCGTGCGGCTCTCCACCCGGCAGCGCCAGCAACAACAGGCCGCGACAGGCGTGCTCGCTGGTGATCTCCTCCAGCAGCCGGGTGTTCGGGGTGATGGAAGCCGGGTCTTCACTGTAGATGGCAAAATTCATCAGCGACGCCCGGGTGCGCACTTCATCATGACCCCAGAGTTCCTTCAGCGCCTTGTCCACCAGCCCCAGCGGAACCTCCTGGCCGAGGATGGCGAGTGAATCTTCGAGTGTGGCGCTCATGATTGTGGTTCGATCAAAATTACAACCTGCGCCAGACGCGGCCATCGGCGGCGAGCAGGTCGTCCGCTTCCTTCGGCCCCCATGAGCCCGCGGGATATTCGTTCATCGGCGGCTGCGGACCGTCGTTGTGCCAGGCGTGCTCGATCTCGTCGATGAACGACCAGGCATTCTCCACTTCATCGCGCCGGGCGAACAACGTGGCATCACCGGCCATCGCATCCAGCAGCAGCCGTTCGTAAGCCTCAGGACTGGCCTTGCCGAAACTGGTGCTGTAACGGAAATCCATTTTCACCGGTTGGAGCAGCAGTTGCACGCCGGGCAGCTTGGATAGCATCCGCAGGGAAATGCCTTCATCCGGCTGGATGCGAATCACCAGCACATTGCGCGTGCCACGTTGCAGCGTGGTGGGGAACGGTGCCTGGGGCGGATATTTGAAGTGCACAGAAATTTCCGTGGCCTTCTTCGGCAGCTGCTTGCCTACTCGCATGTAAAACGGCACGCCCTGCCAGCGCCAGGTGTTGACGAACAATCGCAGCGCAACGTAGCACTCGGTCATGCTCTTGGGATTCACCCGGTCTTCCTGCCGGTAACCCACTCGCTCCACGCCATCGACGCTGCCGGCGATGTATTGCGCACGGACGATATTTTTTGCGACTTCGTCAACGCCTTGATAGCGACGCAGCGCGCGGATGACTTTGACCTTTTCATCGCGCACGGAGTCGGCGCTCAAATCGGTGGGCGGCTCCATCGCCACCAGGCTGAGCAATTGGAACAAATGATTCTGCACCATGTCGCGCAGTGCGCCCGCAGTGTCATAGTAGGCACCGCGACCGCCCTCCATGCCGAGATTTTCCGCGCAGGTGATCTGCACGTGGTCGATGTAACGGCTGTTCCAGTTAGGCTCGAACATCAAGTTGGCAAAGCGCAGCACCATGATGTTCTGCGCTGTTTCTTTCCCGAGATAGTGGTCGATACGATAGGTGTCTTTTTCGTGGAAGGTCGCGTTCACGACTTCGTTCAAGTGCCGCGCGGTCGCCAGATCTTTGCCGAAGGGCTTCTCGCACACGACGCGCGCCCACTTGCCGCCCACGCCTTCGTTCAGTCCGCTCTGCCGTAGCATGAGCATGATCTGGTCGAAAAATTCCGGTGCGCTCGCCAGGTAAAACAGCCGGTTGGCCGGCACACCGCGTTCCTTGTCGAATTCTTCCAGAAGAAGTTTCAGCGATTGATAGCCCGCGAGATCCTGAAACTCGCTGCGGTGATAATCGATATTCTGAGAAAAGCTGGCCCAGAGGGTGGCATCGTGCCCCTGACGTGAATTCTTCTTGTTGGATTCTTCCAGCTCCGCGCGGAATTCATCATCCGTTTTCTCCCGCCGGGCAAAACCAACGACTTTGAATTGCTGGGGCAGGTCACCGCCCGCAGCCAGATTATAGAGTGCGGGTATCAGCTTGCGATGCGTCAGATCGCCGGTCGCACCAAAGATGACGACCGTGCAGGAATCCGCCCGATGCCGCTGGATGAGAGTTTCTTGAAAGGGATTTTCGAGTTCGGACATGGATGATTCTGCGGGGGCAGCCCGCAGCGCAGTCACTGAGACTACGACGCCATCCGTGCTGGTGCAACTTTCCCAAAAGAATTAGCCAAAATCATGTCGCACTTCAATGTTGAAAGTATTCGTTGCGGATGTTGTCATTGGCGCTTCAGAGAAAAGGACAATTCAATGCTACTCGGTTGCTTGTAGATGAGAAAGTTGGTGAAGCGCAAGCGGCCTTTTGGGGAGAGGCGAGTCTCGGCCAGCAAATAGCCTGGTGCCTGACAGCGAACCGAAGAGGTGCCTACGCCGATACTGGTGCCCGTGTTGTCGAAGCCCGCTCCGAACATGTCTTTGACGGTTGCGTAACCATCCTTGTCGGTCTCTGCGGTGAGAACGGTTGGAGGATTGACCAGCATATCGGGTGTCTTGGTGCGAAACTCAGAAATCAGAGTAACGGTGGCAGCTGGGATTGGATCCTTAGTGACAGCGTCGATAGCTCGAACGCGGACAGTAACCCATGCAGAGCCACAGCCGATGAAGGTCGGGCCGAGCACGGTATACGCGGTGCCAAGAACCAAGATTGTCCAGAATGCTCTTCGAAGATATGTCATAGGCTGACCTTGGTGGTGACACGCGCGTAGCAACGCCTAACGGATGAAGCTGAGCCACGGCGCGAAGACCGCAAGATGAAACTTCGCCAATTCGCTCCGCACACGACTGACCCGCCGTTGGCTCCAGCGAATTGTTAGCCGTCTTGGATTCAATCCTGAAGTGCGACATGGTTATGGAATGACATATCAACAATTGGGCACGGAGGAAAGACATAAAATCGCGGCGATGAGGAGCCTCTACTTGGGCACACCAGAGATCGCCCGGCGGCTGGGAAGGCACCGGAGCACTCTCTACCGCGAACTCAAGCGCAACGCCTCGGCGCATGATGGGAACTACCGCGCCACGCACTCGGTGCAAAAGGCCAGCGGCAGGAAGAGCCGCTCCCGGCGCAACGGGCGCTTTGGGGCAGATGACTTCGTGTGGATCGAGAGTTTGATCCGTCTGAATCTCAGCCCGGAGCAGATCGTCGGCAGGATGAGACTCGAAGGCACGGAGGTCATGAGTCGTGAGTCATGAAACCATCTACCGCTGGATCTGGAAGGACAAGGCAGCCGGGGGCGGGCTCTGGATCTATCTGCGCGGAGCGCGCAAGCAGCGCAGGAAACGCTACGGCCGCTACGACAGCCGGGGCCGTCTGGCAGGCAAGAAGATGATCGGCAGCCGCCCAGCGTCAGTCGAGACCAGGAAGCGCATCGGCCACTGGGAGATCGACACCGTGCATGGCAAGAGCACCGCGTGCGTGCTCACTGTAGTGGAACGGCGCACGGGCCTGGTGCGCATCG
The DNA here is from genome assembly GCA_021413535.1 of Verrucomicrobiota bacterium. Taxonomy (GTDB): domain Bacteria; phylum Verrucomicrobiota; class Verrucomicrobiia; order Verrucomicrobiales; family Verrucomicrobiaceae; genus VFKE01. The sequence continues at coordinate 7,411 of JAIOQF010000045.1, read as the reverse complement.
GCGCCCTGCGGCGCGCGACCAAGGAACTCACCACGCGCCGGACCATCTCCCTGCTCGGCCACGAAGCGCATCCGATCCGGACCATCACGGCGGACAACGGCTGCGAGTTCCACGACTACGAGAAGATCGAGGCTGCCCTGAAGATCGACTTTTACTTTGCCACACCCCACCATGCATGGGAGCGCGGCAGCAACGAGAACACCAATGGTCTGCTCAGACAGTATCTGCCCAAAGGCACGGACCTGGCAGGACTTACTCAATCACAGTGCAACCGCCTCGCCGCCATCCTCAACAACCGTCCGCGCAAGCGTCTCGGATACCGGACCCCAAACGAGGTCTATTACTCACGCCCGGTTGTCGCACTTCAAAGTTGAAAGTATTCGTCGTGGTCCTGACGACAAACACTAACTCACTCCATCACCACGTCCAAAAGTTCACCATTCTCGAATCGCAACACAAAATTATGCTCGACATCAAACGTCGTGGTGAACGAGAGGGAGAAGTTGGCCTGCTCATCAACATCGACAGAGAGCATCCTGCCAATGATTCTCCAGATTTCAGACGGCTCTTTGATCTCCGGCAAATCCAGCTCGCTCAGATTGTGTTTGAACCGTGGATCACCAATCGTCTTGCGGTATGCAGGGCGATCATATTCCATATACGTATCACGTATGTAGCCTTCGACCGACTCCTTGAACTCTTGGGTAGCTCCGTGCATCGACACCATCGCTGCGATCTGCTGAGGCGTAGGCTCCTCGCCCTTCGTCCATGCGGTGATTGGGACCAAACAATCAAATGCCCCGATCCGCACTGGAGCTGTGGTCCAAACCTCGTGCTTGGCACATTGGGTCGTGATCGCGCCCAACAGAGGGTGAGTGATCGTTTTGGGTGGCACGGCGGATGTTCGGCTAACGCTTCGGATCAGGCGACGGCGAGCGGGAGGCGTCGATGACACGACAGATGCCATTCGAGCCGTTGCCTGCATCCGTTTTGTTCGCCTTGGGGTTATGTGTGGCTGCGGGCTCCATGGTAAAAGCTCTCGAAGTCGGAACGAAGCTCCGGGATGAATCTGGCATAGCGGCTGGATAATGCCTCGAAGTCTGCATCAAGTCGTGACTGGTCTCCAGCCAAAACGTCTGCTCCGAGAATCTGCCTCCACGGAAAACGACTCTGAGTGTGACTGGGAAAGTCCATCAAGTAGGTGCGGATGGACTCAGGAGACTGGTTCTGGTCGAGGAAGGGCAACGCCACCCCTCGGACGTAAGCCTGCATGGGCGCAGTAATCGAACTGAACTCCGACAAGTCCCTCAGAGTCCAAGTGCCAACCAGCGGCTGTCGCCAACCATGATTCGTCGGGCCAGTGTTGACACTGTAGTGGTGAATCGAGCGGTCGTCGTGAGTGAGTCCAGACGAGTCACCACGAATCCGTCTAATGATGGACTCGAGCGTATCGCTCCGAACACCGAGGTAAAACGCCAAGTGATAATCTACGCGGTTATGAGTAACCGAGTTCAGCGTGATGTAAGAGCATCCGCCAGAATCGTCCCGTCGGAACTGCTGGTTGGAGCGAAGGTAGCGGAATCCAAGGTCTTCAAGCCACCCAAGCTCTCCAGCCACAGCTTCAGTCAGTGATTTCGTTGCTATTGGCACGGATGCGATTTTTGGGCGAACAGTTGAATCATTAACAAAAGTGTCGGTTGTTACGCGAGTGCTTTATAGGCGACATTTTTGTGTGTTTTGCAAGATTTTCCCGCGAAGTGTAGGCTATCACGCGAATAGCTTGCTAAACACACAAAAATGTAAACTATCATGCCTATTTGAGTGCAAACCCACATTCGGACGGGGCGAAACCTGGGATGCTGGAGGAGGAGTTTCGCGGCGTTTTGCGCAAGATGCATTACTCGATGAAGTCTGCGGAGAGCTACATCGGCGGAACTGAGGCCAGTGTGCAAATACTTAACAAAGCGTGACGCTGGATTCCTCCAAGATTGCGTATTCCATGCAATGATGTCCAACGCGCTGTTGTCGCAGAGCAACAATGGATGGTAGCCGTCACTACGCGACGGGACAAAACAGCGTTGGCTGCACTTTAAATTAAAATGCTCTACTCTAATAACTTGAGGGTGCTCACGATGAATCCCACGAGCTGCTTTGCATGGCTACAGAATGAACTTCTGCGATCATTAGAGCTTTTTAAGTAATAGTGTAGCCTGAATCCCCCGCTTCGTTCGTTGTGCGCGCTTCAGCGCATCGGGGACTTCGTCGTGGTGAACGCGCTAAAGCGCGCACAACGAACCGGATGAAACGTCGCAGAAAGCGACCATGAAATTATTTAAACTGCTCTAGTTATCGCCGACGACGACGGCCGATGAAAAAACTCAAGCCAGTGATTATCACGAGCCATGCAGAACCAGGCTCGGGGACTGCGCTGTGGGTTTGCAGATTGAAACTGCCGGGGGTGACGGCAAACGCTCCGGCACCTTCGACGTTGTTGAGGCCGCCGAAGATCACGGCGTTGGCGTTGCTGAGCCGCCAGTCGAGCGGGAGACTGGTCTGATCTGATGGCGCGGGGATGACCCAATTGTTGGCGGGATTGCTGTCGCTAGAGTTGTTGGTGATGAGCGCCCACTCGGTGCCGGAGGCAAGCGTCTTGGTGTTGAAGGCCCAGAGGTAACCGGCTTCGCCCTGGGCGAAGGTGAACGCGGGGAGCGGCGGCGACTCGCTGGAGGTGCCGCTCACCCCGAGGTTGGCGCTGGAAGTGACGAACCCGAAGGTAGAGTTCCATCCGTTTATTGCTGGTGCTTGGGCGCGATCAAAGATTTTCCAATTCGCACCCCAGAGATTCAAATTCGTGGCGTCAGGAATGAAGCTGCCGAAGGAGCCGATCTCAAAGACGAATGAGTTGCCGAGCAGGATGCCATTACTGTCGTAGAGCGCACTGCCCACGTTGCTTCCCCAATTTATGGTGCGGGCTCTCGCAGTCGGCATCATGATGAGCGTGCCGACCAGCCACGATGCGAGCGCGATCAGACGTTGGAATGGGCGTGGCATAAAAAATACCTCTGAAAAGGCACTGCGCCCTGAATGACCCGAACTCAGCGGTGCACGGCGAAAGACCTCCGCTTCCGGAGCAGGAGAACCATGCCAGTGGCGAAGATTAGAATGGCGCTGCTGGGTTCGGGTGCCATGGCCAGAGTCAGAATCGTTTGAGTGGAACCATCGTTCGTGGTCTGGGTGAAAGAACCGACCACCGAACTCGTGATGTTGGCCAGATTGAAATCCGCTCCCAACGCGCAGCCACAATCTGCGTTGACGCTGATGGGAAAGATCCAAGGAGTAGATGGATCGCCCGGATTCGCGCCGGGCGTCATGCCGGTGTAGAGGCCCCAACCACCATTATCGATGGAACTGCGATCTTTAAACACCCAGATGTAAGCGGATTGACCTCTAAAATCATAAAGCAGGTCGATGTTCACATAGTTGGGATCTGAAGGGAGAAGCGTCAGATAAGGTGCTTTGCTGGTGCCGCCGCTCATCAAGTTGTTGGCTGATCCGGCCAGAACCGGGATTACTGGGTCCCACTGAGGAAGGGCTCCGGCCCCAGTCGTGGTGGCACGATCAAACACCTGCCAATTGGCCGCCCAGTCGTTGAAGTTCGTGGACGTGGGAGTAAAGCTGCTGCCGAAGGTGCCGAGCTCGAACCAGTAACTGGAGTCGAGACTGCTTCCGGTGGGGCCATAGAATTCGTTTCCGAGTCCACCGCCCCAGGTGATGAGATCAGCCCGGCTGGGAACAGCTTGAAGAATCAAGGCTGCCAGGAGGGCAGGAAGGATATTCTTGAGTTTCATATCGCAGGGTATTTTTGATGGAAGCATTTATCACGAAACAGGCAGCCGCAGCGTCTTAAATATAGTATTATCGTTATATTATGATATATCTTGTAAATATTTCAAATTATATTTTAAAGAATCGAGTAGTCTGGCTTTCCTAAGCAATTATTACAGCAGGTAATAGGGACTGTAGCCATCGCTGGTGAGGCCGGTGACATCGGTTTTCCAGATCTGAACTTTGTCGGCCAGGGCGGGGTTGCCGTTGCCGGTGAAACCGAGAGCGGTAGTCATACCGCGACTCACAGAGCTCTGATCCATGGGCCAACCGCCGCCGATGAGATTGAAGCCAGACTTAAGCGGCGAGGCGAAGGGGAAGTCGCGCACGAAGCCGATGAAAATCTGTGATGTATCGGCGCTTCGGGCTGTGAGGAAACAGCCTTCCGCCGGATCCATGAGACGACCGCCAGCGTCAGTCAGCGTGGCGTCGCCTTCGGCCACCCACTGGCGGATGGAACTGAAATCCAGCAGCCAATAGACCTTGAAGGTCTGAGTAGGGTTGTCGTAGAACGTCACCCTGTCGGCGGTGAGCGGGTCGTTGGATCCGCTGAACGCATTCTTGTCGAACAATTCATCGAGTGTCCAGAAGGGATGAAGTTTGACGTAATCGCCTGGGGCCAGAGCCGGGATGGGCGAGGTAGTGTTGAGCGGGCTGGTCGCATCCAAAGCCAGCGTGGTAGCCGTGGAAGCGCTGATATCGACAGCGAAGCGCTGGCCGGCATAGCTGCCGCCGGTGACTTCGAGGCAATAGGATTTGCCGGTGGCCAGCATGGCAGCTTTGAGGTCGCCCGAGCCGACCGGGGTGGTCAGGTTGATGCTGGCTCCGGTGGCGGAGTCCACCTTGCCGCAGAATAAATCGTAAGAGATGTAAGGCATGCTTACAGTCTGGCAGATGTTTTGCAGCGCAGTGCGGCGCGACCAGCCGGAAACTTTCGTGCGAGTGCTGACGGCACCGTAGGTAACCTTCATTCGCACGAAGCCCTGGCCGGAGCTGAGGCCGGTGAGAGTTTCGAGATCCTGATAAGTGGCAGTGATGCTGCCGTCACCATTGCTGGCGGTGGAGGTGGGCGGTGTGGCGAGACTGCTCCACCCGGCACCATTGGCTCCACTGCTGGCGAGGCTGGCAATATATTCCACCGTGAAGATGATGTCGGCAGATCCGGGCAATTCGCGCACCTTGGCATCGACGCGATAACCGCTCGGTTTGCTAAGGTCGGCCACCTTGACCACTTGGAAGGGATCGCCGGTGGGAAGGATGGCGGTGGTTGGATCCAGGGCAAAGGCCATTTGCTGGAGGCTGTTGTAGCAACTGCCGATCGGATGAGCCAGCGGATCCGTGAAGGGCATCGTGACTGTTTTTGCCGGTGATTCCTTGCCGGCGAGATCCACTGCTGCGTAGGTAAACGAGACCGTGATGACACCATCGGCAGGATCCACGGTAAGCTTGGTGGAATCATAGCTGGTGATGGTCTGGCCAGCGGTGACGGCAACGCCATCGTAATATAATGTGCCGTTGCTCGGAAGAGTCTTGATGATGAAGCTGGTCACGGAACTATCCTCGGGATCGGTGCCGGTCAACGTGGGCACCTCAACAGTGATCGAGCCGCCGGGATTTAACTGCGCTCCGGCGTTAATATCAAAGGCGGTGGGTTTCTGCTCGATGCCGAAGTTGGCATTGGCGACACCGCTGATGACGACGCTGACAGCGAGCGAACCATTGATGCTTCCATCATCACCCGCGCCCGTGCCGATATTTTCTCCGGTGTTGACCCAGCTGGATGGAAGCGCAGCAGCGGGTGCGGCGCTGCCGACGGTGCCTTGTGTGGTGCTCAAGACAACCGAGTAACTTGTGTTCGGAGCCACGGTGCCGAAGTTATAGCTGCCGTTAGCGGCCACGGCGACGACCTGGGCGACGTTGCCGCCGCTGATAAGGTTGGCATAGAGCGTGCCGCTGATATTGGTGCCACTGCCGTTGACGGTGGAGTCCGTCAGACCGTTGGCATCGTCGAAGACATTGCCGCTGATGCCGATGGCCGTGAACGGCCATGCTCACGGTTGCTGGAACCGACTCCTGCTCTGCGGCATCAACCGCAGCATAGGTAAAGCTGATCGTGACAGCGCCATCGGCAGGATCCACCCTGAGCTTGGTGGAATCATAGCTGGTGATGGTCTGGCCCGCGGTGACGGCGAATCCGTCGTAGTAGAGCGTGCCGCTGGCGGGCAGCGTCTTGATGGTGAAGCTGGTCACCGAAGCATCTTCCGGATCGGAGCCCGTCAGAGTGGGCACGGTGACCTTGGTGGTTCCACCTGGATTAAGCTGCGAGGCTGCGGAAGCATTGTTCGCCGTGGGCGGTTGCTCGATGCCGAAGTTCACGCTCGTCACATCGACGGCGACCACGTTGACGGTGACGCGGCCATTAGCCGTTCCATCATCGCCCGCACTGCCACCTACGAACTCCCCGGTATTAACCCAGCCCGCAGGAAGCGCCGCTGTCGGAGCCGGATTGCCAACCGTGCCCTGCGTGGTGCTCAGGACAACGGAGTAAGTTGTGTAGGGTGCTACGGTGCCAAAGCTATAGCTGCCGTCGGCGGCCACAGCAACAACCTGGGCGACATTGCCGCCGCTGACGAGATTGGCGTAAAGCACGCCGCTGATGTTGGTGCCCGTGCCGTTGATGGTGAAATCCGTCAGGCCGTCGGCATCGTTATAGACATTGCCAGTGATGCTGAGAGCCGTGAACGGCAGGGTCACCGTGGCTGGCGCCGATTCCTTGCCCGCGGCATCCACCACGGAATAGGTGAAGCTGACGGTGATACTTCCATTTGCTGGATCAACTGTGAGCAAGCTGGGGTTGAAGCTGGCAATGGTCTGGTTGGCTGTGACCGCGCTGCCATTGTAATACAAGGTGCCGTTGGAAGGCAGCGTCTTGATGATAAAGGTCGTCAACGAAGCATCTTCCGGATCGCTGCCGTTGAGGGCGGGCACTTCGAGTTTTACCGTGCCACCAGGATTGATTTGCGAGCCGGCAATAACATCGTCCGCGGTGGGCGGACGTTCGATGCCGAAGTTCGCATTCGAGATGCTGGTGATAACCACATTGACGGCGAGAGATCCATTGATGGTTCCATCATTGCCCGCACCAGAGCCGAGGTTTTCCCCGGTGTTGACCCACCCGGAAGGAAGCGCCGCCGTGGGAGCGGAATTGCCAACCGTGCCCTGGGTGGTGCTGAGGACGACAGTGTAGCTCGTGTTTGGCACCACGGTGCTAAAGCTGTAGCTGCCGTCGTTCTGGATGGCGACGACTTGTGAGACATTGCCACCACTGACGAGGTTGGCGTAAAGTGTGCCGCCAATGTTGGTGCCGCTGCCGTTGACGATGTAGTCAATAAGCCCGTTGGCATCATTATAAACATTACCGCTCAAGCTAACGGCGGTGAAGGGCATGTTGACAGTGGCCGGAGACGATTCCTTGCCTGCGGCATCCACAGCAGTGTAAGTGAAGCTGACCGTGATCGATCCGTCG
>JAIOQF010000278.1 GCA_021413535.1 Verrucomicrobiota bacterium | reverse complement strand
GAGGCCCGAGAAAATTTTCTGATCAGGATCGCAGTTGATGATGTCATCCAGATGCGCGAGCCCGCGGTCGAGCACGGCGGCATAAGTGATGATCTTAAAAACAGAGCCCGGTTCATATTGCGCGCCGATCGCGAGATTGTTCAGCGTGCCGCCCATGTCGGTGCGCTCGAAGTGCGGGCGGCTGGCCATCGCGCGGATGGCACCGGTGCGCGGCTCCACCAGCACGGAGATGATTTTGCGCGGCTTGTAATAATCGAATGCGCTTTCGAGCGTCTCCTCCATCAATTCTTGAAGCTGCATGTCGATGGTGAGCAGCACATCGTGGCCGTTGCGGGGCTCCACTGTTTCGCCACGCAACGTGGTGATCTCGCGCCCCTTGCGGTCACGCTCGATCTGCTGGCTTCCGTTCTGACCCTTGAGTATTTTGTTGAATGATGACTCAATGCCTTCTTGCCCCTCGTTTTCATGATTCACATAGCCCAGCACATGAGTGAGCCGTTCCGCGCAGGGATAGGCCCGCTGCGTCGCACTGCGCAGGCTGATGCCGAGAAGATCCTCGTCCTCGATCAAGCCGCGCCAGCCTTCGGCAATGTCATCAGGCAAACCTTTGAGCAATGGAAACTCGATGCGCTTTTCGTCGGCGAGAAGCTGGGCGAGCTCTTCAGCGGCTTCATTTTTTGAACCACCATCACGCAGATACATCGTGGTCATGGCGTTGATCACATGGGCTCGATAACGCGAGATGATCTCCGCAGCGGGACGACGGCGCGCGAGTTCCAGCACGGAAGTTTTCTCGATTTTGGCCAGCCGGGCGCGGACCACGGAGAGATCGCGCAATTGCTGGGTGTTCACATAGAGATCGTGCGTCGTCTTGTCATGCGCCAGCAGTTCGCCGCTGCGATCACGCACCGCGCCGCGATGCGCCAGCAGAATGCGCTGGACGTGATGAAGCTCATCCACGCGATGAGCGATCTCGGCATGGCGCGTAATTTGAAGCTGATGCAGCCGCGCCCAGACGCCGCCGATGCCCAACAGCAGCACCGCACCGACGAAGGCGATGCGGCGGGAAAGGAAACGAGCACTGTTCGAAGACTGGAATTCGTCGTCGGTCATGGGGTGGATTGACTGGCAGCGGTGATGATGATGGGCGCTCCAGGCTGGATGGGACGGAGCCGTGTGCGGCGCTTGGCCAGCGTGCTCTGGAGATTTTTTCGCGACAGCGCTTCTTCGATCCGCACGTTCAGACCGCGGATATCGCGATTAAGATTGTCGATCTCATGTTCCGCTTCTTGCTGCTGGTGACCCAGGTTAACGATGCGATTTTTTACCAGCACATGTTCCAGCAGCACCCAGCCGGTGGTGGCGCTGATGAGTGCGAGAAAAATATAAACGGCCCAGCGGCGAGGCAGCCAGGCCCGAGGTGCATGGGAGCGTTTGCTCATGTGGGGAGGCGTTCAGCGGCGCGCAAGCGGGCACTGCGAGCACGCGGGTTGCGCGATACTTCTTCAGCGGAAGCTTCAACCGGCTTTTTGGAAAGCAGCTTGAATGTCAGTTCCGGATTGCGGCGCGGCTCCGGCCATTCAGGGCGATCCAGCCACTCGGTGGACTGACGCGCGAAAGTTTGTTTCACGATGCGATCCTCGAGCGAATGAAAGGAGATGATGGCGATGCGGCCGCCGGGTTTGAGCAGACGCGGCGCAGCTTCCAGCAGTTCACGCAAAGCACCGAGTTCATCATTCAATTCCAAACGAAGTGATTGAAACACTTTAGTGGCCGGATGAGCCTTTCCCCGGCGCGGCAGAACGGAGGCGACACACTCCGCCAGATCGAGCGTGCGGTGGAAAGGACGCACGGCGCGACGCTTGATAATCGCACGGGCCACCCGGCGCGAGAGCCGCTCTTCACCGAGTTCGAAAAAAATGCGGGCCAGTTCTTCTTCGCTGCACTCGTTGACAATGTCCGCCGCCGTTCTGCCGCTCTGCGAATCCATGCGCATGTCGAGCGGCCCATCCTGTTGAAAAGAAAAACCACGCTCTGCGGTGTCGATCTGATGCGAGGAAACACCGAGGTCCGCGATGATGCCGTCCACTTGATCGACACCAGTTTCTTCCAGCACACTGCCAATGCCGCGATAATTCATGCGCAGCGCCACGAAATGATCCTCGTGTTCTGCCAGGCGCTCACTCGCAGCGGAGAGGGCGGCCATGTCCTTATCAAGTCCCAGCACGCTGGCACCCGCCTTCAGCAGCAA
>JAIOQF010000231.1 GCA_021413535.1 Verrucomicrobiota bacterium | reverse complement strand
AACCTGCTGCTGATGCACCAAAAGTTGAAGACAAAACTGATGAAGCCATTTCAGCGACAGAGGGCACCAGCCCTCCGCCGACTATGGAAGATGCGGCATTGAGCGAAGATCACATGGAAAACGTGGTCGGCACGGATGAGGATTTTATCATCGACCCAGTCGAAGAACCATCCGGAGCGAAGACATCTTCAGCCGGAGACGCGGTCTAGTTGAGCTTCCGCTCCAGCGCCGCTTCCATGGCGCGTTCTACCAGCAGCACGGCGAGCGACTGCGTCGCGTCATCCAGGGATTGATTCGCCGACTTTAACTTCCTGGCATCGTGCGGCGCGTGATTCATCACCTCACGCACCTGTGCGGCGCATGATTTGATTTTCAGCAGTTCATCTTCATTGAGCAAGCTGCCACACTGAGTGAGCGCTTCTTCCACGGCATTGATCAGTTCCTCGCCCTTCAATCGCGCTTCGGTCCAGATGCGTTCATTCATATCATCGAACGCGTAGTCCACACTTTCGGAGATCATCTGTTCTACCTTGGCGTCATCCACGTCGACGGCAGAGCTTTGAATCTCCAGCACCATGTCCGTGTTCGTCGCGGTGTCGCGGGCCAGCACCTGAAGGATACCATTGGCGTCGAGCGAAAACTGCACCCCCACCCGCGCGCTGCCTTTCGGCCCCGGAAGAAAAGGCACAGCGATGCGTCCCAGCTCCCAATTGTCTTTCGCCAGTTCACGTTCGCCTTGCAGCACTCGAATCAACATCTCGCGCTGATTCGTCACGGCATTCGTAAACATCTCGCCGGCCTTGCATGGAATGGTTGTATTGCGGGGGATGATGATGTTCATCAAGCCGCCGAAAGTTTCGATGCCGAGCGACAGCGGCGTGACATCGAGCAGCACCACGTTGCGCAAGGCCCCGCTCAAGATGCCGGCTTGAATGACTGCGCCCATGGCCACGGCTTCATCGGGATTCTGCGAAGTGTTGGGTTCCTTGCCAAAAATTTCTCCCACGATGCGTCGCACCAGCGGCATCCGTGTGGAGCCGCCCACAAGGATCACCTCATCAAGCTGCGTCGGTTTGAGATTAGCATCGGTCAATGCACGGAGGCAGTGACGTCGGGTGCGCTCGATCAATGGCAGCGCGAGTTTTTCAAGATCGGTGCGCGTGGCGCGTATGGACAGGTGCTTTTGTGAATTTAGGAACGGAATCTCGATGGTGACTTCATCGAGCGTAGAAAGCTTTTTCTTTGCCGTCTCGGCTGCCTCGGAGAGGAGCGCGGATACTCCTGTCCGCAATGATGCACTGGAGGCATTCGAATTGAGGACAGGAGTGTCCCCGCTCCTCTCTAATATCCAATCCGCGAATGCCCGGTCGATGTCATCGCCACCAAGCTGCGTGTCGCCTGCGGTGGCCAGCACTTGGAAAACTCCATCACTCATTTCGAGGATTGAAATGTCGAAGGTGCCGCCGCCGAGATCGTAGACCGCGATCTTTTTTTGGTCTTCCAGTTTATTCAAGCCGTAGGCCAGCGCGGCGGCGGTGGGCTCGCTGAGAATTCGCTCCACCGTGAGTCCGGCCAGTTCACCTGCGCGCTTGGTGGCATTGCGTTGCGCATCGTTGAAGTAGGCTGGAACTGTGATGACCGCGCGGGTGACTTCAGTTTCCAGCGCTCGTTCTGCGATACATTTCAAATGCCGGAGAATATCTGCGGAGACATCGACCGGCGTTTTGCCGATGGTGGCAAGATCATACGGCGGCTGCCATTCACCTTCGCTCGCGCGTCGTCCGATGAGACGCTTCACGGAAAACACCGTGCGCTGAGGATCGAGCACGCGCTGGCGCAGCGCTTTCACACCGATCGTGACTGTTCCATCCACCGCATTGTGCACCACAGAGGGCGTGAGCCGGTTGCCATCGACATCCGCCAGCAGGATCGGAAAACCGCTGTCCACCACGCCAACGAGCGAATTGGTGGTGCCAAGATCAATGCCGAGGATGGGACTCATAAAAAAACTTACATCAAGGCCAACAATCTTTCCCTCACTTGCGTCTGCCATTTCATCAGATAGGAAAATTTTGCCTGCATCGCACCGAGCTGCGCCCATTCGGATTCGAGCGCCGGAAGTTGTTGCTCCATTTCAACACGACGCCGCTCAATCTCCAAACCAATCTGCTCCAGCGTTTCACGATGATGCATTTCCTCATTGGCCAGCAGCGCCTTCGCGAGCGCAGACTGTGTTTTCTGTTTGCGCTCTAGAAAATTCGCGCTGGTTTCCAACGCGGCACCTAGTTTGGAAAACAAACTCATCATCATTTCATCCAGCGGCACGGTGCGCCATTGCCTGGCATTTTCTGGCGAGGCGAGTTCCAGTAGATGTTTTAACCGTTTATCTGGTGCCCGCAGGGTTTCATAGGCGGCATTCACTTCGGCAGCATGCGTTTCATCGCCACCGAGATCTGGATGCGCAATGCGGCTGTGTGCGGCATACGCTTTTTGCAGAGCCTCATCGTTCAGCGCGGCACAGCGCGGCAGACCAAGCATGGCAAAGGCATCCGTCATGCCGCGAAACTCTCGCCGCAGGAACAGGTCACGACGGCATTGGGGTTCTTCACCTTGAAGCCGCCTTGTTGCAGATCGTCGCTGAAATCCAGCTCACTGCCGCTGACGAAGAGGGCGCTTTTGGGATCGATCACGACTCGCACGTCGCTGGAGACTACCATGATGTCGCGATTGGCCGGGCCGTCGACAAGGTCCATCTTGTATTGCAATCCGGAACAGCCGCCGCCGACGACGGCAATGCGCAGGGCGCCGTGTTCCGCGCGGCCCTGCTTTTTCAAGAGACCGAGCAGCCGGTTCGAGGCGTTGGGCAGCACCTTGATGAGCTTTTCGTTACCGAGCTTGTATGATGGGGTCTGGGGGGCTGCGGCGATCATAGTCAGGAGGACGATAGTCGCAAAGAGGTGGAGAAGCAAAGCCTTAGCCTTCCATGAGCTGCTGCTTGAGCATGGTGAAATAATCCACGCTCTCTTCGGCGCTGAGTTCCTGTTTCATGAATTTGGCATGGTCGAACTCTTCGATGTATTGCCGATCCAGCTCCTTGATGAAACTGCTGGGCATGCAGGTCTGTTTTTGACCCCACTTCACGCGATGGCGGCAATGACTCAGTGTGAGCTTCTGCCGCGCACGGGTGATGCCGACATAAAGCAGGCGGCGCTCCTCGTCCTTCCGGTTCTCGTCGATTGATCGCTTGTGCGGGAGGATGCCTTCCTCAAGACCGGGCAGATAAACGATGGGAAATTCCAGGCCCTTTGCTGCATGAAGGGTGATGAGGCAGACGCCGGTTTTCTTTTCAATGTCATCTTTATCCTCGCGATCATCGTTCATGCACACTTCGTCGAGGAACGAGCGCAAGCCATCGCCCCGTGCGCGCTCATCGAAGTTCCGCAGGGAATCGAGCAGCGAATTCACACCGAGCTCGAAGGTGATGAAGTCTTCGGTCTCTTTGCAACCCCGGCGCAAGTAATCGAGGTAGCCGATCTCGTGGAGCAGTCGCTCGGTGATCACGGCGTATGCTGTCATCGGCTGCGCAGCCAGCGCGCCGTAGCGTTCAATCAGATCAACGAAGACACCAATAGCAGTGCGGGCGCGCTCGGAAAGCAGGGCGCGAAACTCGGGATCACGCAGGGCGTCGAACACGCTGCATTTCTTGGTCATCGAATGATCGCGCGCCAGTTCTGCGGTGTTGGATCCGATGCCGCGGGTGGGCACGTTAAGGATGCGCAGCACAGCGATGTCGTCGCCGGGATTGTCCAACGCCATCAGGTAGGAAATAACATCTTTAACCTCGCGCTTGTCGAAGAAACTGCGGGAGCCAACGATGCGGTAGGGGATTTTTTTGCGGCGGAATTCGCCTTCGAGGATGCGGCTCTGTTCGTTGGTGCGGAAGAGCACGGCGACATCATCGAACTTCGCACCTTTCTTTTGGGCATCGAGAACTTCACTGGAGATGATCTCGGCCTCGTTTTTTTCGTCTTCGGCGATGATCAGACGCACCAGATCGCGTCCGGTATTTTTGCTCCAGAGATTTTTCACGCGACGCCCGGCATTATTTTTGATCAGACTGTTGGCCGTGTGCAGGATGGGCGTGGTGCTGCGGTAATTCTCCTCCAGCTTGATGACGGCGGGATTGGGGAAGAAGGACTCGAACTCGTTGATGTTCGTGATGTCCGCACCGCGCCAGCCGTAGATGGACTGGTCATCATCACCCACGACGCAGATGTTGTGCGGCGGCGGCACCAGGGCCCGCAACATCCGCATCTGGAGCGTGTTGGTGTCCTGGAACTCATCCACCATCACG
>JAIOQF010000230.1 GCA_021413535.1 Verrucomicrobiota bacterium | reverse complement strand
GTGCTTGCTGTCGCAGCCGCAATTTGATTCACGGTGCTGCAAATAGCTGCCGTAGATGTCGAAATACAATTCCTGATCGCGGAAAAGAACTGAAGGTGTCACCTCATACGGATTCACCGGAAGCGCCTTCAGCGGCCCGGCAATTGTGGAACCGACACAAGTGAAAGCAGCCAGCAAAACGAGAGCAGTTTTTTTCATGGGCTTTGAAGGGGTAAGGGTTGCAATAATTGGTAAAGTTTAATTAATTATTATTTATTGTAAAGATAATAATCGCCACATTTTGATGATTTTTGACATTGTAAGCCTCGGCTTGAGACCAGCGACTTACGCGGCATAGTGGCCGATGCTTCCGTGGCTCTCGCCAGATCGTTTTCCCCTTTATCTCGCCCCCATGGCGGGCGTGACGGACATGGTCTTCCGCAGCTTGTGCAAGGAACTGGGCGCAGACGTAATGGTCACGGAATTCGTCTCCGCCGAGGGCATCATGCAGGCTGATGGTCGCACCCGGAAATACACCGATTTCGATGATGCTCAGCGACCGCTAGGCGTGCAGCTCTTTGGTGCTGATGGCGCACGCATGGGCGAGGCCGCCAGAAAAATTGCGGATTGGAAACAGCCCGACTTCATTGACATCAACTTCGGCTGTCCTGTTAATAAGGTGGTCGCGAAAAATGGAGGCTCCTCATTGCTAAAAGACTGCCCGCTGCTCGCCAGCGTCGCTGTAGATCTCGTCAAAGCATCGCCGGTTCCGGTAACAGCGAAGATGCGCATCGGCTGGGATCATGATCATATCAACGCCGTCGAAGTCGCGCGCATCCTCGAGGACTCCGGCATTCAGGCCATCGCGGTGCATGGTCGCACGCGCTCGCAGGGTTACACCGGCCAGGCCGACTGGGACGTAATCGCGCAAGTGGCCGATGCGGTGAAAATTCCCGTCATTGGCAACGGTGACCTCGCCACGGGTGCCGACATCGAATTGCGCCAGAAAACGACGCATGTCCGTGGCGTGATGATCGGTCGTGCCGCGATGCACAATCCCTGGGTCTTTCTGGAGGCCAAGCATTTCCTGCAGACAGGAGTGCATCTTCCGCCCGCGACTGCGGAACAACGATTCAGTTTCATGATCCGCCATTGCCGACTCGCGCAGAAAAACACCCGCTGGGGCGCGACCGAACTGCAAATCATGCGCGCCATGCGGAATCGTCTCATGGCCTACACGCAAGGACTCCCCGGCAGCAAACATCTTCGCGTGCGCTTCTGCAAAGTTGAAAGTGTCGCCGAATTGGAAGATATCGCGGCGGAGTATCTCAGGCAACAGGCCCTGCCTGAGGCAGCCTGAAGCCTAAACAAACTGGAATGGCAGTTTTCCGATTCCGACTCGAGGGACTAGAGTCGCAAAGTTCGTTATTCCCGTTTGCAATTCCCCGTCCCTCATGAAACCATCGCGAGCTTCATCAATCCAAAATCCCAATCCCAAAATCCAAAATAGTCATGGCCAGACCCGTCACTCTCTTTTCCGGCCAGTGGGCTGATCTCCCGCTGGAAGTCTTTCTGAAAAAAGCCAAGTCCTTCGGCTACGACGGCGTGGAACTCGGCTGCTGGGGCGACCACTTTGAAGTCGCCAAGGCTGACCAGAAGTATTGTGACGCCAAACGCGCGCTCCTTAAAAAGCACGGTCTGCAGTGCCATGCCATCAGTTCGCACCTTGTCGGTCAGGCGGTGTGCGACAACATCGACGCGCGCCACAAGCAAATCCTGCCCGACTACATCTATGGCGACGGCGATCCCGAGGGCGTGCGTCAGCGCGCGGCGGAGGAACTAAAAAAGACCGCGCAAGCCGCAAAGCGATTCGGCGTGAGCGTGGTCAACGGCTTCACCGGCTCTTCCATCTGGCATCTCGTTTACAGTTTTCCGCCGAACCTGCCCGATCAGATCGAGAACGGTTACAAAGATTTCGGCAAACGCTTCAAGCCTATTCTCGACGAGTTTAAGAAACAGGGCGTCAAGTTCGCGCTCGAAGTGCATCCGACCGAGATTGCGTTCGACATCGCCAGCGCCGAGCGGGCGCTTAAGGCAGTCAAAAATCATCCTGCGTTTGGTTTCAATTATGATCCATCCCACTTCGGCTATCAGGGGGTGGACTACGAGGGCTTCATCCGGAAGTTTCATGACCGCATCTTCCACGTTCACATGAAAGACGCAGCGTGGAACCTATCGGGTGAAACGGGCGTCTTCGGCGGGCATGTAGATTTCCACAAGCCGAACCGCTATTGGGATTTCAAATCCGTAGGCCGCGGCCACATCAACTTCGAGAAGATCATTCGCGCGTTGAATGACATCAACTACGGCGGCCCGCTCAGCGTTGAGTGGGAAGACGGCGGCATGGATCGCGAGCACGGCGCGACAGAAAGCTGTGCGTTTGTGAGAAAGCTGGACTTCCCCACGAGCAAGATCATCTTCGACGCGCAGTTCGCCGAAAAATAGCCCGATAATTTTAGGGCGGCAGCATGTTTCACAAAGGGCGCACCCATCAAGTGCGCCCTTTGTATTTCAAAAAACCGGTTGCTTCACCCATTGATTCTAGCGTATCGAACCAGCCCGCCATTACCCAGCAAAAACTATGAACGAACGTCGTGTTGTCATCACCGGCATTGGAGTTGTCTCCCCCATTGGACTCAACAAGGACGACTTCTGGAAAAATATTCTGGCTGGTAAAAGCGGCATCAAGAATATCACGTCGTTTGACACCACGGAATACGGCACCCACTTCGGCGGTGAAATTACCGATTACGATCCGAAGCTCTTCTTCAAAGATTTCAAGGACGCGCGTCGCGCCGACCGCTTCACCCAGCTCGGCATGGGTGCGGCGAAAATGGCGGTCACGGACAGCGGCATCGACGCGGGTAATCTCAACCCTGAGCGTATCGGAGTCATGGTCGGCAGCGGCATCGGCGGCCTCATCACGCTGGAAAACAACCACACGCTTCTGATGTCCAAGCATCCCAGCCGTGTCTCGCCATTCACCATCCCGATGATGATCAGCAACATCCTCAGCGGCATGGTCTCGATGGAATACGGCTTCCTCGGGCCCAACATGTGCATCGTTACGGCTTGCGCCACTTCGAACCACAGCATCGGCGAAGCCTGGCGCATCATCAAATTCGGCGACGCTGACGCCATCATCGCGGGCGGTGCTGAAGCTCCTATAGCGCCAATGGGACTCGCCGGCTTCGGCAACATGCGGGCGCTCAGCACCCGGAACGACGCTCCAGAAAAGGCCAGCCGTCCCTTTGATAAAGACCGCGATGGATTCGTCATGAGCGAAGGCGGTGGCGCCGTGGTTCTCGAAGAATATGAGCACGCCAAAAAACGCGGCGCGCATATTTACTGTGAACTCGCAGGCTACGGAATCTCCTCGGATGCCTATCATCTCAGCGCGCCCCTGCCGGATGGAGCGGGCGCATCGCGCTGTATGAACATGGCCCTGAGTCATGCGAAAATGAATCCGACAGATGTGGAATACATCAACGCCCATGGCACCAGCACCCCGGTCGGCGACATGTGTGAAGTAAAAGCCATTAAGCGCAGCTTCGGCAGTCACGCCACGAACGGTCTGCTGGTCAGTTCCACCAAGTCCATGACCGGTCATCTTCTCGGTGGTGCGGGAGGTGTGGAACTCGCTGCGTGCATCCTGGCCTTGCGCGATCAGGTGGCGCCGCCGACGATCAATCTCGAAAACCAGGATGCAGAATGCGATCTCGACTGCGTGGCCAATGTCGCGCGTCCCGCGAAGATCACTTCGGCGCTTAGCAACTCATTCGTCTTCTGCTGACACAATGCTGCTCTGCTTATTAAGAAAATCTGATCCGGTTTTCTTTGTGCCGGACTGTTAAAGTTCGTTCTCGAGCTTCCTGGCCGGGGGCCGCGCCTCCGCAAGCGGATAAAACCATAACAGAACGAGGGAGAAGAGACTCAGCAACAAGGGTAGGCCGATCTCTGTCAGACGCATGCGCCAGAGCACACCGGGAGCTTGGCGCGACAGCGGACGAAGCTCTTCCTGCAAGTCGCGGATGGAATTTTTCGGAGGATCAGTCGTGAGCGCATCAAGCTTGGCGATGACCGGATCAAGTGCAGCAGCGAGTGCCAGACAGTGATCGTGTCGGATGGCGGAGGCGGCAGCTTCGGCGGTAAAATGCGCCGCCATGTCGACAGCGGCACTCCGGGCAGCGTGGAGTTTTTCCATCAAGGCGGGAATTTCCGACGGCTCGGCCTGGCGTCCGTCTTTGAATATTGCGGCGATTTCGTTGACGCGGCCGGACAGGCGGTCGATGCCGATGCTTTGTTTTTCATCGAAGTGAGTGAAGACGATGAGCGCGCCGGTGACGAAGCTGGCGAAGGCGGTGCCCATTTTGATGAACCACCAATAGGCGGCGTAGATGCTCCCTTCGTTGCGCTGGCCGGTGCGCCGCTCCGCATCATCGCAGACATCACCCAGCATCGACGAACCGAGCGTGAAGAACATCAACATGCCCGCAGACAACAAGATCGTGGGAATGATGACCAGATAAGGATGCTCGGGATTGTAGCAGACGATCTTGGCGAGCTGCGCGGAGATCATCAGCACAATGGCGATGGCCAGGGTGCGCTTCTTGCCGAGACGACGCGCCAGCCAGTTGAGTGGGAACACTGCGATCAAACCCGTGACGGCCCAGATAGTGCCGTTGATGCCTAGCAAGGGGCCGGCCGCCGCCTTGTCGCCGCCGTAGAGATAAAAGATCGTGATATAATAATTGAGCAGGCTGACAAAATTAAAACCCATGGCCAGGGTGAAGACCACGCCGACCAAGATGAGAAAGGCGCGGTTGGTGCAGGCCGCCCGCATATTGACCCAGAATCGGCTCTTCGGTCGCTCTTGTATACTGGTGGCGGCGGGTTCGCGACAGGATACAAACCACCAGATGGACATCGGTATGAGAATGACTGCCACCAGCATGGAAACATATCGCATGCCGTCCACTTCGTTGCCGCCAGGGCCTTTAAACATTTCCAGATTGGCCAGCGCGAAAAGCCACGGCGTGCCCATCGCGAAGAGGTTGCCCAAGAAACTCTTGGCGCTGAAAAGCCGGGTGCGCTCGTTCGTGTCGCTGGTCATTTCCAAACCGAGTGCGCCGTGTGGAATTTCGAAGATCGCGGTGGCGCTATAAAAAATGAGCAGCCAAAAGAGGATGTGTCCTAGTTGCATCCATTGGCGCGCTTCCTCGGTGGCACCGGCGTGTTTCGGCACCCACCACATGAAAACAAAACTCACTGCCACGGCGATGCCGCCCACCAGCAGAAAGGGCCGCCGCCGTCCCCAGCGGGTGCGGAGATTGTCCGAGAGATGCCCGACGATGGGATCGGCAATTGCATCCCACAGCCGCGGGATGATCAGAATGACACCCAGCCAAAATGCGCTTAAGCCCAGACCGATGTTGCCGATAAGGCCGATTAGTTGTCCGGCGATGTTGAACAAGGCGACCGGCACCAATCCGCCGGAGCCGTAAGCGATCACCGCCGACCATGACAAGCGGTCGGGATTTGATGGCGAAGGCGGCGAGGCGGCGGATGGCATATAAGAATCACATTCTATGACAGGTTGATCGATTAGAGGCAATTCCGAATCGAAGCGACTTCCGCGTTAAGTATGCCGGACAAAATTATCAACAGGCGGCGGCAACCTGAAAAATGTTTGGATTGAAAATGCTGTGCAATCTAGAAATGAGTTCGTCGCATCAATCGCTTGGCGTGATCAAGTTCATGAGGCAAGATGCGCAGCATGAGTTTTTCCCGTTACTTTGATGCGCTGGACGCCAGCCCGACTCCGATCCTGGAGCGGTTCGCGGCGTTGCTGGAACCTCTGTCCGACGCGGCGCTCGCAGCGATGGCGGGGGAGTCGCGTCGACTGACTCGACGGAACTTCGGTCGGACGATGCGGCTTTTTGCGCCGCTCTATCTCTCGAATGAATGCGTCAACAATTGCAAATATTGCGGCTTCTCACGGGATAATCCGATCTTGCGGGTGACGCTGACAGTGGAGCAGGTCGTGGCGGAGGCGCGGCATCTGGTGGGCCAGGGCTTTCGCAATATTCTGATCGTGGCGGGTGAGCATCCGCGTTTTGTTTCGGAGGGATATCTTGAGGAATGTATTCGTGCGCTGCGGGAGTTTGTGCCGTCGCTCAGCATCGAGGTGGGTCCGATGGAGCGTCCGGAATACGAGCGCATGGTGGCGGCGGGTTGCGAAGGTTTGGTGGTATATCAGGAAACTTATGATCGCGAAGTCTATGCGCAGATGCATACGGCGGGACCGAAGCGCGACTTCGATTGGCGGCTCGATTGTCCGGAGCGCGGTGGTGATGCAGGGTTCCGTCGGATCGGCGTTGGTGCTTTGTTTGGGCTTTCTGAATGGCGACGAGAGGCGTTGCGGCTGGCTTCGCATCTGGATCATCTTTACAAGAATCAGTGGAAGGCATCTTATACGGTGGCCTTTCCTCGCTTGCGACCTGCGGCGGGCGGATTCAAACCGGACTTTGTGTTTACGGATCGCGATCTGCTGCAGACGATTTGTGCGTTCCGACTGACGTTTCCCGAGGTGGGGATCGTTCTGAGCACGCGTGAACCTGCGGCGCTGCGTGATGCGCTGGCCACACTGGGCATCACGCTGATGAGTGCGGGCAGTCATACGGAACCCGGTGGTTACACGGGGCAAGGAAGTGATGATTTGCATCTCACGGTGAAGGGGCGGCGTGTGGAGCGCGAGGCTCCGGCTTCCTGTGATCGCGCGGAAGGACAATTTGGTATCGCGGATGAGCGTTCACCTGCGGAGATCGCGGATGTTTTGCGATTGCTGGGAATTGATCCGGTGTGGAAGGATTGGGATGCGGCGATTTTATCGGAGGTGGCGGCATGACGATTCAGGTCAATGGCAGCTCGCACACAACCTCGGTATCGCTCACGGTGCGCGGTTTGCTTGATGAACTGGGGTTTGGACTGAAGCCGGTTATTGTGGAGTTGAATCGACGGGCGTTGTTTCCACGCGAACATGCAGAGGCGGAACTCAAAGAAGGTGATGTGATCGAGATTGTTCAGATCACGGCGGGAGGGTGATGGACTTGGAAATGGGAGATGGGAGTTAGAGATCGACTCTTGCGCAATGCGGTTCTGCGTTGTTTTGTTTCTTTATGCCGAAACGCGATGAACTCTCAGTCGAAAGGCGATTGCTCGGCATCGAGACTGGCGGTTCTCATACTTCCGTGATGCTGGCTGATGGGCAGGGTCGGTCGCTGATGGAGTTTAAACTGGGGCCGGGAAACTTGCGGCTCATTAGCGATGCGGATTTGAGCAAGATGCTGCATGAGATTC
>JAIOQF010000229.1 GCA_021413535.1 Verrucomicrobiota bacterium | reverse complement strand
GGAGGCGGCCAGCGGACGAGAGATTGCAGTCCTTCGTGGACATGAGCAATGGGTCTCGTCGGCCGCGTTCAATCCGGACGGGACGCGGGTGGTGACCGCCTCGTGGGACAAGACCGCGCGGGTTTGGGACCCGATCAGCGGAAGAGAGCTCGTAGTCCTCCGCGGCCACGACGACTATGTCAATTCCGCAGCGTTCAGTTCCGACGGAATTCGGATCGTAACGGCCTCCAAAGACGGAACGGCCCGCATCTACGATTGCATATCCGTATCTGATCGCTACAGGGCCAATGGGTCGCCTCTTGTGCCGAACTTAAGCCTCGCATCGCAACCGACGAGTCCATCGCCAACTTCGAATCCATGTTCGCCGAGGACAATTCGCGCCCCGTAGTTCGCAAATGGAAAAGCGACAAACGGTCGGTCTCAAATTCTTCTCACAATTACCGAATTCGATGAATCGGACATGCGATATACTGCGGAATACCGCGTCCCTTCACACCAAGGTGCGAAGACTTGCGAAACCTTCAATTTGTGCGAAAATACCCGCAAATCCAACCGATTCAGCGTTTTGGCGCCGAGCAATTTGCTCATCTTCCAAGCTAGCTGTTGTGGGTTCGACTCCCATCGCCCGCTTTGATCGTAAAACACGCCGAACGCACTACTTAGCGTACCTTTCCGCGTTGGAAAGAGCGGCCCGAAGAAGCCTGCAAAAACGGAATTTTCCGTTTTTAGCTTCAAAAGGAGCCCTCTATGCCTCGCGTCAAAGAAAACTTCATTCCGTCGTATCGCTGCCACAAACAGTCTGGACAGGCGATTGTGACCCTGAGCGGAAAAGACCATCTTCTCGGCCCGTGGAACTCAAAGACGAGCCGCAACGAGTACGACCGCCTTACGGCCGAGTGGCTGGCGGCAGGACGCACGCTGGTGTGCCACGATGGTGTCACGATCAGCGAATTGCTGGTGTCGTACCGCCAGCACTGCATGGAGGCGTACCCGACAATCAACGGCGAGCGCAGCAGCGAACAACAGAACATCCGTTACGCCCTGCGCCCACTGCGAAAGCTTTACGGTGCAACACCGGCCCGCGATTTCGGCCCGTTGAAACTGAAAGCAGTAATCGACGAAATGATCCGCATCGGCTGGTGCAGGAAGACGATCAACCGCAACGTCGGACGAGTAAAACGGTTTTTCAAGTGGTGTGTCGGAAATGAATTCCTGCCTGTGTCAGTGCATCAGTCACTGACAACGGTGGAGGGGCTGCGATCGGGTCGATCCAAAGCGTGTGAGACAGCGCCCGTGAAGGGAATAGCCGAAGAGCACGCGGCGATGGTGTATCCGTTCGTTTCGAGGCAGATCAAGGCAATGATTCAGCTTCAGTTGCTCACGGGCATGAGGCCGGGCGAGGTTGTACTGATCCGAGGAATGGATTTGAACACCACGGGGGAGACGTGGACATACACGCCATCGCGCCACAAAACGCAGCATCTGGGAATCGAAAAGTCGATTCAAATTGGACCGCGTGCGCAGGAGATTCTAAAGCCATTTCTACGACCCAATCCCGCAGAGTTTTTGTTCAGTCCAAAGGAGGCCGACGCTGAACGACGGACAAAACTCTCGGCTTCCCGCAAAACGCCACTTTCCTGCGGGAACGTGCCGGGAAGTAATCGCCAGCGCCAGCCCCAACGAATCCTCGGTGGCAGCTACAACCGAAACTCGTACCTAGTGGCGGTTAGATGCGGTTGCGAAAAAGCCTTTCCGTACCCGGAAGCAACGCTGGCGAAACTCGACGACACTGAGAAATCCGCTGAAGCAAGAGCGCTCCAACGGAAACAGTGGCGCAAGGAGCATTTTTGGTCCCCAAATCGACTGCGGCACACGGCCGGCACAAACGTTCGCGCGCGATTCAATGTCGAGGGCGCGCAGGCGATATTGGGTCATTCTAATTTGCGCACCACAGAAATTTATGCCGAAAAGAATCACAAAATCGCGACCAAAATCATGTCTGCGATGGGCTAATGAAGCGGGCAGATTTGCTACGTGGAGAGAATCATTTCATGTCGATCTACTTTTGATGCGCTAGCCAAGGCCATCGATCGACTTTCAAAACGCTACCGCTCACCTAATCAATGACGTCACACAGCGACGACCGAAATTCGATGTGCGTTCGGTGCGGTGGCTGCGCAAGCTGTCCTTGAACATACGCAATTGCGTACAACGGAACTCTACACAGAGAACAATCTTGAGCTTGCCGTCAAAGTGATTTCTTCAATCGACTAAAGTAATGGTGGTGGGCTTAAATGGAGGAAAACCAATGCAGTTGTCGGCGGCTTTTGCACCATTACAGGATGCGATGAAGGAAATCTTCGAAACGCAGGTCACAGATTCGCGATGCATGATGAATGCCGCCATCAAAGCGCGCGAATGCGCGATTGAGATGGCGAAGCAGCGATACGACCAAAAGCTTGTGGCCGGAGTGGCCGAACTCGCGGATTATCTCAGCCGGGGAGACTTCCACTACGCCCGTATTCAATGGAACGCCGTTCGCCCGTTCTTATCTGTGTTTGTCGAAGCAGAACATCCTGACGTTTCGCCGCATAAACGAGCAGGCTCAAAGCGACGCGGACGGCCAAAAGACACCAACGCCCAAATGGATAAACACATTGCTGAACTCTGGGAGCAACACCGCCCAAAGTCTTACGCGGACCTAGCGGCACTGCATAATCTGCCGTCCGGACGTGAAGTAAAACGCGCAATCGACCGCCATCGTAAGCGTCAGAGGGAGTCGCCGGAATAAATGCTGTCAAGATCGTTCTTTTATTCCACACTAGATTTTGACTCGATTTAAGGGCGCGCAAAAGCGGTTGCGCGCCGGAATAAATATCACCGAATTATTCCATTCCAGACCAGCCCTGATTCTCTCCTCATCGCAAAGCTTCGCGATGAGGAGTACCAATGATCGACGTTACGGTTGAAACGCCATTGAGTTTAAAACAAGCCTGCCGCCTGCCATTCTTGCAAAAGAAGGGAAAGCCGCTCCACCTCTCGACCATCCACCGCTGGGCGACACGGGGCGTGAAAGGCATTCGTTTAGAAACAGTCATCTATCCAGCCGGCATGCAGACGTCCGCGCAAGCCGTGTTGCGCTTCATTGGTGCGCTGAATGGGTGCTCTGCGTCATCTCAATTTAGCCCCTCACAATCGAAGCGAAACGTCGAACGCGCCAATGCGATTCTCGATCGTGAACGCTGGTAAACGCAGCCAATCGGCGAGGGCGATCGATGAGTCGGTACATTTCTCGAAAACGTGAACGTGAGATTCTGCATGTTACATCGCCAAAACTTAGTAAATTCGTCCCGCACATTTTTCAATACTTGCAGAATCATCCAAACCAACGCTGTATTTTGGTGGGCCGCGAATCCACTGATGGCCAAAGACCGCACATCGCTGGCCAAATCAGCGAGTGTAAGAGAATGCTTCACTCGATGGGGGTGCACGTAATTCGAACTTGCCGCTGGATCGGCCGCGCCAATGACGAGGCGACGCTGGAGAAATGGCGCAAGGTGTCGCGCTTTGCAAAAAAGCAAAATGCCTTCATTGCCATCGAAACTTCAAATCGTGCATTTCGAGGGAGATCATATCATCCTGTTCACAACCGCTACGTTCGCCCATGCCAAGAAGAAATTGACGCGGTACTCGCAGCCATTTCGGATGTGCCGTTAGTATCGATTCACGATCCTGACTTGTCCGAAGACGAACAAGACGCGATACAAACACGCCGAGGAATGCGCGCTTCGACCAAACGGGCAGGGCGTCCAGTCACGGCAAAGCCAGGATACAAAAAAAGATTTCGGGAGCTGACATTGGAAGACGTGCTTCAATACTTTGCCGATGATATGCCTCTTCGCGAGATTCACCGGCTAACGAAAATCAGCCCAATGACTCTCCACGACTGGCGTGAAAAATACCTGTACGGTTTTTTGCGGAAACGTCGCCGAGCGCAAAAGCCTCTCAGCCGCGACTAATGCAGCGATTTCCCCATGTCGCTAAACCATGCAAAGATCGGCAAAGGGACATACCGTCTCAATACAACCATTCTCAATGGCAACTTTCTTCTCACTGATCACTCTGACGCACATCGGTTGCGCCCGTCGAGTTTTAAAATCCGCCATTTACAAGTGTCGCCTTGACGCGTAGGCTCGCCTGCCGTCGAGCCTAACGCATCCCAATCCGCCGCAGAAAAAGGCATCCACGATGTCGCAAGGTGCAACCTATGCCCGATCAATGCAGTTAAAGCGAGCGCGAATGCGTAAGCGTGTATTGAATTCAAGTTCAGTTGGTAAAAAAAGAGTCCGCGCTTCTCGCTATACAAAATCTGCGTTTCTCGCCGCACTGGAAGGGACAGGCGGAATCAAAGCAACAATCGCGACGCGGCTTGGCTGCGTCCGTGAAACCGTCACCGAATTGTTGCAACGCAACGATTGGGCCGACGTGCGGGCTGCATTTCTAGCTGAACGCGACGAAGTGGCCGACGAGGCTGAAGGCTGCATCCGCGACGCAATCATGGATAAGAGCGATGTAAAGACGGCCACTCAGAATGCCCGATGGTATCTTTCTAAAGTGCGCCCCGACAAATTCGGCGATCGAAACACGGTGACGGTCGAAGCCGACAAGAAATTTCTGCCGACGCAAAGTGGAGATTTCAACGTTGACGTGTCGACTCTAAATCTAGACCTGGATACCAAGAGGAAGATTCTAGCAGCTTTGGAAGAAGCGCAGGTCACTGGAAACGGCGGTCGACGAGCACTCTAGTGTTTTTCGTATTTTTCTCGTTAAGAAGACGTCCCACGTGTTCGTCGATACCAAAGTTGCCAATTGGCGGCGTTGGCGAGCGGCTTGTCGCGGCCGCGCAACGCCTGTCCAAGATCGAGATAGTGAAATGTGTGACCTTAGCTAGCGAGCGGCTGCAGCGCCTGCTCAACGAACGGAACAACCTTCACGCCAGATTCGCCGAGTTGTGTACATATCTCATCCGCTGCAGCTGCTTCTTTTGCAGTTGTTGGCATCTGCACTGCAAAGATCATCTTCGGCGGAAGCGTGCCGTTATCCCTCAAACGCGACATGCGCTTCACCCAATGGTCGCCGTGATCGTAAATTTCAGACGTCTCGCCCCTATTCAAATCAAATGGCTTGATCGCGCTAACAACTTTGCCGTCGAGGTGCGATACAAATGGAAGGTAAATATGAAAATCGGAATCTCCGACCTTCTCCCGCTTGTACCGACCGGCCAGATTCCATGCCTTTAGCCAAGCTGAAACACGCTTAGTCATAACGACCTCTTGATATTCTTTCGGCTTGGCGAATTTCCTGTTCACCAAATCTTCAAAGAGGTCTTTGATTTCGTTACGTGGTTCGTCTTTGATTAGTTTCGTCCGCACCCGATCGAAGTGGCATAGGCTTGCGCGTACCAGAAGGCACAAATCAGTCATACGGGGCAATGAAATACGATGAGAAGTGTGAACATTACATCAAAGAAAATCTACTGGT
>JAIOQF010000228.1 GCA_021413535.1 Verrucomicrobiota bacterium | reverse complement strand
GTGGTCCGCACAGTCCTCTGTGCGGTCAGGCTTGAGAGACTGATGAAGAGCCGCACAGAGGACTGTGCGGACCACCTCTCACATCAAACTGATGGCATCAACGTCCTATATGAGAAAGATGTCCTCTGGCAACGTCATGGTGGACAAGACTGATTGAATTTGTGCCAGCAAGGGTCTGACTCTCGTTTTGTGGAGGAGCCATTGGAAACGAAATTGTCCGTGGGCATTACCTGTCCGCTCTCGGATTTTCAAATCAGAGCGCGCAATGGATCAGCAGCAGGGAGGTCATGCATGGCAACGGCATCAAACAGTTGGGCTTGGGCCAGCCAGAGCTTGGCGAGATCATCGCGGTGCAAATGCTTGAGTAGCCAGCGCGCGTTCTCAAGGCAGGCGGCGGCAAAAGCGGGTTGAGACTCGGGCACGGCAGCGGTGGTGCTGTGGAGCAGTTGCATTGCGGCATCATTTTCCAGATTGGCCGCCAGGACGCGGATGCGCAGGATCACGGCCTCGATTGATGGGTGCGATTCTGCTGCCGAGGGATCGGTCTCGAGTTCTTTCCGGGCCTGGGTGGCCATGCCGAGATCAAGA
Source organism: Verrucomicrobiota bacterium (assembly GCA_021413535.1). GTDB lineage: Bacteria > Verrucomicrobiota > Verrucomicrobiia > Verrucomicrobiales > Verrucomicrobiaceae > VFKE01. Next base: position 10,805 of record JAIOQF010000228.1, on the reverse strand, counting down.
TAACCTTCGATCACGCCAGCTTCCGCCTGAGCTTCGTCGAGTGATTCTGGCTTGTTGATGAGGACGGTTGACTGGAGTCGCTGGGTAATGGCGGCGGGGAGTTTTTTCTCATCTTGCTCCTGCGTCATGAGCCAGACCCAGCCATCACCTTCTTGATGCAAACGCCAGCGATTGTAGGCGAGCAATCCGAAGAGGAAAAGCGCGGCGCAAGTCGTCTCCAAAATAAAGGGTGTGGTAAAAAACGCGAAGATGAGTCCCAGTGAATCAAGGGTGACTTCACGGGCTGTGGGGTTCAGCAACAGGAGGGCCGCGAATCCACCCACGACCAACAGGGTTCCGAACAGGGCAAGAGAAAAACGCAGTGCGCGTGACATGCCCAAGGTTAGCTCACCTGCACCGGTAGCGCAGCGAAATCATTTTTTCGCCATCGTCTTCGGCTCGTCCTCGACCGGCAGCGCCTTGCGAACCCGGACATTATCTGTCACGATCACGCGGGCAGGAATGGCGGGGCGGACTTCTTCTTCGTTGCTGGAGCGGTTCTGGTTGACCTCGTGGTGGATTATCTTTCTGGACTCGACCACGGGTGCTTTGTGCTCGTTAAAATAAGCCTTGGCCCAGAGTGCGCCGCCGATCAAGACGGTGCCGAAGACGGCTAGCACCACGGTGGATGCTTTGGACGACTGCACCGGGCGGGCATCTGGAATTTGGGAAGGGCCGGGCTTGACGCCGATCCAGCGCCCAAGGCTTTCGGTCAGATAGTGTTGATCACGCACCGCACTTAGTGGAGCGGGATTCATGTGGTCGGTGACTGAATTGGAGTCGACGCCGACAAAACCAGCGTAAGTTTGGAGAAAGCACCGGGCGTAAGTCAGGCTGCCAAAAGTATCGTAGGCATCCGCTTCCAGATCTTGCAGCTTGGCGACAGGGATGCGCGTTTTGTGTGCAACGTCAGGCAGACTGAGTCCCAGCTGTTCGCGGGCTTGCTGAAGTTTTTTACCGAGAGAGGGGGGCATCAGGGTTTAGCCAATTCTGAACCCATCATACCAATTTAACCGCCTAGTTCTACTAAAATTTCTCGTGGTTTGGCCCCATCTCCAGGACCAATAATTCCTCGAACTTCTAGAATATCCATCATGCGGGCGGCCCGGGTATAACCCAGTCGCAAACGCCTCTGAATGAGACTGGTGGATGCTTTTTGTTCAGCACTGATGACTTCCAAAACTTTCTCCAAGATGGCTTCGTCTTCGGGCGTGATATCATTGCCTTCCGCCTCGCCGTCTTCCGATTCCTGATCGTTGAGATTGCCTTCAAAAATCGGTTGGCCGTTCGCGCAGCAATGCTCGACCAGTCCGTGGATTTCGTCATCGGTGACCATGGTGCCCTGGGCCCGAATCAACTGACTGGTGCCGGGTGGGAGATAGAGCATGTCGCCTTTACCGACGAGTTTATCCGCGCCTTTGCGATCCATGATGACGCGACTGTCGAGGGCGCTGGAGACTTGGAACGCGATGCGGCAGGGGATGTTGGCCTTGATCAAACCGGTGACGACATCGGCGCGCGGCGACTGGGTCGCGACGATCAAGTGAATGCCGGCGGCTCGGGCTTTTTGTGCGATGCGGCAGATAGCCAATTCGATATCCGCTGGCGCGGTCTGCATGAGATCAGCCAGCTCGTCAATGATGACAACGATGTAAGGCAGCGAATCTGGGATTTCGAGCTCAAGCGGTTTCTTCGGCGGCGCATCGGCGCTGCCGTTCCAGATGCCTCCGGGCGCGGAGGTGTAGCCGTCTTCGGCGTCAAGCTCGTCCAGCACGTTCTCACTGCCGAGGCTGTCGGGATGCGGTAGCTTGTCGCTATTTTTTGACGGCTTGCTTTTCGTGACGGCGACTCGGGCAACGGGTTCCGGCGCAGCTTCATTTCCGGCGCCGAAACGGCTGGTGCTGCGCGCGGGTTTTCTCCGGCCGTCGCGAGCGTTGAAGGTGTCGAAGTTCCGGCAGCCTTCTTCTGCGAAAATATGATAGCGCTTTTCCATCTCGTTCACGACCCAGCGCAGGGCGAGCAACGATTGCTTGGGATCGGTCACGACGGGCAGCGCGAGATGCGGCAGATCCCGGTAGCCTTGCATTTCCACGACCTTGGGATCGATCATGATGAAGCGCAGCTCGTCCGGCGCAAAGCGGCAGAGTAGGCTGGTGACGATGCTGTTGATGCAGACGGATTTGCCGCTGCCGGTTGCACCCGCCACGAGAAGATGTGGCATGGAGGCAAGATCGGCGATGATGGCTTTTCCGTAGACGTCCTTGCCGAGTGCAAGTGGAATTTTTGCTTTACCGTTCTGGAAGGCGTCGTCCTCGAGAAGTTCCCGGATGGGAACGACAATCCGATGCGAGTTCGGCAGCTCGATGCCGACGGTGTCTTTGCCGGGGATGGGCGCGAGGATGTTGATGCGCTCGGCTTTCGTCGCGCGTGCCAGGTCAGCCTCGAGATTGGCGATACGGCTGACGCGCAATCCGTCACTCGGGTAGACTTCGTAGCGCGTGATGGCGGGGCCTTTCGTGATGTCGCCGGCGGTGACGTTGATGCCGAAATTGGCCAGCGTCTTGATGATGGTCGTCTGGGTTTCGCGAAGCGCGTGTTCGTCAGCTGGAGTGCGATCCTTGAGGTCGGGCCAGGAGAGCAAATCCAGCCGGGGCATGGAGTAGGTCGCATAGCGCGCGGTGAGACTCGCGGGCGGTGCGGCGGCAGCGCGCTCGCGTTTTTCTTCACGCTGTTCTTTCCAGACTGCGGAGAGTTGCGGCTGGGTTTTGGGCGGCTTCGCTACGGAGGAGTCGAAAATTTTCGGCGGCGGTGTTCGCTGTGGCATCAGTGGCAGTTCCAGCCCCGCGTCCTCATCCATGTCTTCGCTCTCCGGCACGAGTTTGCGGCGACGAATTTTTGCCGGCACGGGTTCGTTGAAACCGAGTAGGGCCGTGCCTTCTTCAGCGAGTTTTCTGGCTTGACGGCGAGCCCACCAGCGACGCACGACACCGGCGAACTGGTCCTTGAGTTGCAGCAGCACCTGAACCGGATGCATGCCGGTGACAAAGATGAAACCAATTAAATAAATCACGCCCAGTGCGAGGAGAGAGCCCACTTCACCCATGATCGGCACCAGCAGTGTGCCGCCCACGACAGCACCCAAGCCGCCGCCGACGCCGGAGGGCGAGATCATCCGGTTCCAATTCCAGATCGTTTGGAGATGAAGCAGGGCTGCACCACCAATCAGCATCATGGCAAAACCCAGCCAGGCGCGCATGGTGATGCGGCTCTGCGAGGTCAGTTTGCAGACACCGAACCAGGAGAGGCAGGCGGGGATCAGGTAATTGGCCTGGCCGAACATCCAGAAGCTGTAACCAGCCAGGACGGCGCCGAAGCGACCGATGAAATTGTGCAAAATCGGCGAGGGATGGTCTGAGATCGCCAGATGGCACCAGCCGGGAAGATCAGCCGGTTCATAGGAGAGCAGCGCCAGCATCCAGAACAGCGCCATCCCGATCATGAGGAAACCGGCTGCCGCATGATGGGACGTATTCGGCGGCGCTTCCGTGGTGCGGGAGCGCGCAGGACGCGGGAGCGTGCGGGCGGACATGGCTCTGGGAGGAGGGGCGGTTCCAATCGGCGCTGGGAGAACACCGGAACGGTAAACACTAACAGATTTTTTAGATCAGTTCAACAATTGACTCGAATTGTTATAAAAAGAATGCCGCAGGATTTCTCCTGCGGCATTCGAATTAGATGGGTCGATGATTGAGAAATGGACTATTCAACCTTCAACACCGTTGGTGCGCTTGTGACGCCCGAGAAGATGTTGGTGCTAGCAGAGCCAGATGGCTTGATTTTACCAGCACTCGATCCAGCGGGGACAGCGTATGTGAGCACGCTGCCATCGTTCATGCCGATAATGACCTTGCCACCGCTCCAAGTGCGCCCCTTGGTCGGTTTACCCACCAAGGACGGGTCGAATGTTGGATCCCAAGCTTCGCTAACTGAACACTCCCAGATCAACGGGCAGTTGCCGAGTGAGTCGGAGATTCCCCCGGCCATTTCCCAATGGTTTTCCTTCGTGACAAGAGCTGCCGCAAAGCTGTCGCTCGCAGAGCCAATATTGCCATCGGGTTTGCCGTAGTCGCTGCTTGGGCAACCGAAGACAGTTTCGGTATCTGCAATCGTCGCAATAAACATTTCGCGGAAGGCCTTGTTAGCCGTGGTGGCCGTGGTGACGACAGTATCCGGGTAGGATCCATTGTTGTCGCTGGCGTAGATCTTCAAGTAGGTGGCGACCTGCTTGCCGTTGCTGATTCCCTTGGTGATATAGCCACGTTCCTGAATCTTCGTGAAGGCAGGCAAAGCCATCCCCGCCAAGATGGCGATGATAGTGATGACGACCAGCAGTTCGATCAGGGTGAAGCCCTGTTGTATTCGAGTTTTCATATTATTATGGATGTTATTTTGTTTATGGATGTATGTATTGCGTATGTCGCCTTCAGACTGAAGGCGGCATCAATTGCATTAAATCAAAAAAAATGCCCGCTGCCCAGACATTTATTTATGAAAATTTCAACAAAGGTGAGTCTCAAGGGAGAAAGTGCAGGTAGAATACATCAAATCGGTGACGTTCTAATCCCTTGCGAAATCTTTCCCAACCCAATAATTACTTCCGCTCCATGTCGCCCATGCCATACTTTGTCATATTTGTGGCCTGTTTGGTCGCGGTGGCGCATCGGATTTTCCCAGCGCGAGAGCATCTCGCCCTGCTGACCACTCTTGGATTGAACGGTTCCATGCTGGCGCTCGTGCCGCTGTTTTTTGGCTGGTGGAAGGGCAAAGGCAAACGTGTGATCCATGGTTTCCTGATTTTTTACACATGGCTGTTATGTCTCTGGATGCTGGCCTCTCTGGGTCTCTATCAGGAACGGGGGCGCGCGCTTACGCTGTCCGAACTCCAACTTTGTTTCCAAGACAGGGCCTCCCGGCAATTTGCGCTGGACTTGCTGCTGTCGACCAAGGTGCTGATTTATACGATCATCTACTTGGCGGTTCTGGCGGGTCTTTTCTGTTTAATGAGGAAATTGAACGGCATCCGAACTCTGTTTTTGATGCTCATGGTCATGCTGGGCGTCCAGCAAGCGGCGCAGACTGCAAGCAAAGCAACCGTGAATGGCTTCTCCTCCGACTATATTCAAAGCGTGATCTGTCCCTGGCCCGGCCTGGCCCTCGAATTGAATCTGGCCGAAACGGTTCGCACCGACAAACCGCAGGCGATCAGTTACAAGGATATCAGCCGGAACAAATTTTGGGAATTGCGCCCGACGCAAACACTTTCCGAACTGCATCATCGTTACCCCAAGCGCAGTTTCATTGCCATCGTGATGGAGTCGCAGCGATTGTCCGATTGCGAGCCCCGCGAAACAGGGGCGCACGGCGGTCATTACGGTTTGACGCCGCGCTTGAAGGAACTCAGCAAATCAGGCATTCGATTCACCAATGTCATTCAATCGGGAACGCACACCAACACCATGGCCTGGCCGATCCTGACCGGGCTGCCCAATCCGCGTGATTTTCAAGGAACAACCTCCAGTCCGTTCTTGGGCGAGCTAAGTCGCAGCCTGGATTTTCGGAACAGCGGCTACAGCCTGCAATGGATCCAAGGTGTTGAAACAGATTTTTGCAACCTGGGGGCCACGCTGGATTTCGCCGGCTTTAAAAAACAAGTCGATCCGGAGGAAACAAACGGGATGGATCAAACTAACTGGACGGCATGGGGATTTCCTGATGATCAAATTTTTGCCATAGCTCAAAAGAGAATCGCGGTCGCGACCAAGAATCACGAGCCCTATCTCATCATCATCAATACGATCTCCAATCATTCGCCCTTCAAGTTTCCTCCCGCCCTGCCCGACGGAACCAAACTGCCGGCTGATCATGTTGGCGGCACGCTTTACGCGGATTGGTGCCTGGGAATCTTTATTGATCAGCTTAAAAAAATTCCCGAAGAGGTGCGGCCCATTGTCTGGATCACGGCTGATCACTCACATCTGGATGGATTGCAAGATCACCCCGTCACCAGTGAAGAATGTCTGGAGCGCATGAGGCTTCCTGGTCTCTTGCTTTTGCCGGATAACTATGGTGCTGGGCTTGAACTGGACGTTCCCTTCAGTCACGAGGATGTCTTAGACCTCGCGTATCACCTGACTCACTCACCGACTCAGGATAAGTTTCTTAAATACACCAGGGTCGCCATCGCCAGCATCATCAATGATCAGTATGCCATCGTTACTCCAAGCACGGCATATTTTGGTTCGACCAAACATGCCTATGCAATTCACGGACAGTGGGGCTTAACAAAAAATGTTGATCAAACTGAATTAGACAAAGCTATCGAGAGATTTCATTGGGTCTCGGATTTCTCGGATCGCCTGTGGATGAAGTCGCCCGAATAAATCATTCAAGGCGTGCCGCTCCGTCCCGTGAGCATCTGGATTAACTGACGGGCCTGCATCATATCAGGCTGGACGCGCAAGGCTGCCTGCGCCGCTGCCAGCGCCTCCTCTTTGTTACCCAACTTCAACAGGATGGTCGCTCTGGCATAAGGCAGCGCGGCATCGCGCGGATTCGCCATTTCACCCCGTGTTAAAGCTTCAATCGCACCCGATGCGTTGCCTTTGGCGTTGCGGGCCAGCCCCAAGTTATACCACGCGCGTGACATGGCCGGATCGAGTATTACGGTTTGCTCGAGCGCCTTGATGGTCTGGTCAATGTCGCCCGCTTCGCTCCAGGCGAGACCCAGTTCATAGTGGTAAAGCGCCTGTCTCGGATCGAGTTTGATCGCTGTTTCCAGCGAGGCAATTGCCTCCTGAAGATGACCGCTCGCGCTGAGCATGATGGCCAGGTCATGATGAAACGGTGGCGAATTGGGATCCCATTCAATGGCTTTGCGCAACTGCGCGATGGCAGCGTCGGGATGACCGCGAGAATATTCATACTGGCCGAGTTGCATCCGTCCGGAAGGCTGATCCGCACTCAAAGCCAGCATGTGCTGCAACTCAATCCCCGCCGGCGAATCTGGATTCACATCATCCCGCAGTGCCCACGCGGCAGCGAGTCGCACGTTGCGTGAAGGATCCTTAAGCAAGGGACGCAGTGCATCACGCGCGGGATTGTTGCCGCCGTTCGCGATGGAACCAAGCGCGTGCACCGCAGCACTGCGCACCATGGGACTTTCATGACGCAACTGTTCTTGCAAGGCTTCCGTGACGGCGGGCTCCTGGGCCCATTGACCAAGGAGAAGTGCCGAAGATGCTTTCCACGATGGCGTGTCGTCGCCCTTCAGCCAGGCGATCAGGGCATCGCGGGAAACGATTTCTCCCCGCCGCGCACTGGCAACCATGAGGGCGCGCTGGCGTGTGGGTCGTTTCATTTTGTCGCCATACCATTGCGTGACAAATCCGAGCGACCAGTCCGCATCCTTGTCGGTGTGACAACGATTGCAGGCGTTGGGAATGCCCGCCTCCTTCGTCAGCAGGGGATCGGGAATGGTGAAGCCATGATCGTGCCGCGGGTGCCGTTGCATGTAAGTGGTCTGCGGCATGTGACAGTTGATGCACTGGGAGCCCGCGCTCTCCGGCTTGTGAAACGTGTGGGCGACTGGCACGATGACCGGCGCCTTGGGAAACTGCGGCGTCGGCGTCGCGTGACATCTCATGCAAAGAGCGTCTCCCGTGGCAATCGTTTTCGCGCTGTGTGGATCATGGCAGTCCAGGCAGCGGACACCGGCTGCGTGCATCTTGCTGGAGAGAAATGAAGTGAACTCGTAGTCCTCATCGCGCACCTGGCCATCGGGATAAAAAAGATCGCTCTCGTCCGTGATCGACAGCGCATAGTGATCAAAGAAAGAGTCACCCGGCTTGAAGTCGCCGGTCAGTTCCGCGCGTCGCGCGTGACAGCTCGCACAAGTATCCAGCGTCTGGTCGCGAGTGAGCTTCTTGATGGTTGGATCATTCTTCGCGCCGCGATTCTCATGTTGCCAGGCGTTGTGCGCTTTCATGGGGCCGTGGCAGGATTCGCAACTCACGGTGCGCTCGGCCATCGTAGTGTGGAACTCATCTTTCACAGGATCATAATTTTTTCGCACCCGGGTGTTGTGGCATGCGGCGCACATTGTGTTCCAAGTCATGCCACGTCCTGTCCAATGTCCCCATTCGCCGGGCTTGCGGTCTTCATTGCCGTAGACATTAAACCATTCCGTTTTCTTGGGGTCCCAGCTCAGTTCGAGCGTCTGCAGTCGCCCGCCCGGTGCCGCGACCAGAAATTGCCGCAGTGGATCATGACCGATGACGCGCTCGGCACGATAGGTTTCTGTCTGGCCGTTTAATCCCAGCGTCAGTATCTCGCTGTGTTCGCCATTTTTCCGCGCCTGAGATTTTTGAGTTCCGTGGACAATCTCCCGCGGCGGATCGAAGGCTGCTTGATCCAGCGCTGGGTTCAGCGCACGCTCCGCCAGGCCGTGATTGGATGCTGACCATGCGGCAAATTCTTTGGCATGACAGTCACGGCAACTGGCCGAGCCGCCGTATTGCGCGTAGGCAGTCGCTTCGTTCTCCAAGGCAAATTTTGTTCCCGCTGGATTAGCTGATGACATCGTGGCGCTGGGAGTGTTCCGCTGTGCCAGCCACCACAGCGCGCCACCCGCGATGAGGATGACTGCCGCAATAAGAAGAGCGGGACGCGCGCTGCTTTTATTTTGGCGAGTTGCCGCGCGCGGAACTTCCGCTTGCGGCTGGGATGGCTGTTTCCGTTTCATCAGGGAAGCGTCGAAGTTAGCAGGCACCCTGCGGGACGCAAACCTCCAGAGGGTTCGGCACGGTGATTGCTAAAAAATCTGCGTTCCAAATCCGCCTGATGTGCGTTATGTTACCTGTATGAAATCAGCGAAGCCCCTGATCTGGAGTTGCTTGATCTTGTTTTTTGCGCCCGTGATGAGCGCGCAGCAGGAGACCTTCGATGTCGACGCCTTTCAGCAACTGGCTGGTCGTGGCAATGCCAATGCGCAGTTTGAACTCGGGGTGCGCCTGCTGAGCGGCGAGGGATTGCCCAAGGATGTGACTAAAGCTGTTGAGTGGTTGCAGAAGGCCGCCGCGCAGGAGCATCCCGGCGCCATGAACGCCATGGGCACTCTTTGCGAAGAGGGCGCAGGCGTCCCTAAAGATGAAAAAAAAGCCAACGAGTGGTATGAGAGATCCGCGAAACTCGGATTCCCTCTCGCGCAGATGAATCTGGCCGAGTCTTATGAAAAAGGCCGGGGCGTGGTTCAGGACGATAAGAAAGCCGTGGAGTGGCTGGCGAAAGCTGCGCACGAAAATTTTCCCTACGCCCAGGCGGCCTATGCCTGGAAGCTGGAGCACGGACAGGGAGTTGCGAAAAACAATGTCGAGGCCGCAGCATGGTATTTGAAAGCCGCGCAGCAGGGGCTCGTCGCCGCGCAGACGCATCTTGCCTACATGTATTACATCGGCGCGGGAGTGCCGCTGGATTACCGCCGGGCGGAGGCGTGGTATCGCTTCGCTGCGCGCTCAGAAGACCCATGGGCGCACAACGACCTCGCGTGGTTTCTTTCCACCTGCCCGGATCTGAATCATCACGATCCAGACTCGGCCATCGCGTTCGCCCGGTCCGCTGGAGAAAAGTTGAGCGGGAAACGTTATGAAGTTGTGGACACTCTGGCCGCCGCGTTTGCCCGCGCAGGAAAATATGGCGAGGCGGTGCAGACGCAGATGAAGGCGCTCGTGATGTTCGATGAGGACAAGAACAGCGAGATCAAACCCGAGGAGCGCGCCAAGCTGGAGAAGGAATTGATCGGCCGGCTCGGCCTCTACAAAAAGCAGCATCCCTTCTCCGATGAGGAACCGAAAGCCGACGCCGACACCAAGCCCATGGTCGAAGACCGCATCCTCCAGGAGCAGGAATTGCCGCGGAAGAAAAAACGTCCATCGAAGGTCGATGACTCGGATCGGCCGGTGGTGAGCTGAACTGTGGTGGCTTTGCGCTGGTAAAATCTCCGGCTTCGGCTACGGATCGCATTCCGCATGGACGCACCTCAAGCCCCAGAACCCACCGAATCCGAACTGCTGCGCCTGCGCCGCGAGAAACTCGACGCCATCCGCGCCCGGGGCATTGATCCCTTCGGCGCGCGCTTCGACGCATCGCATCAGCCTGGCACATTGCGAAAAGATTTTCAGCCTGATCTCGAAGTTACAACCGCAGGCCGCATCACCGCGCGGCGTGACATGGGCAAGTCCATCTTCTTCGATGTCTCCGACTTCACCGGTCGCATCCAATGCTATCTCAATGTGAAAGACTGCGGGCCGGAGCAGTTTGATTTGTTCAAGCATCAGATCGACATCGGCGACTGGGTCGGAGTCACCGGCAAAACTTTCGTCACCAAAATGGGCGAGCCCTCGGTGCATGCAGCGACCTTCACCGTTCTCAGCAAGAGCCTGCGTCCCTTGCCGGACAAATGGCACGGTGTGCAGGATCGCGAGATCAAATACCGCCAGCGTTACCTCGATCTCATCAGCAATGAGCGCAGCCGGGAAATCTTTGTGCTCCGCAGCAAGATGGTCGCAGAAATTCGGAACTACATGCAGGAGCGCGGCTTCCTCGAAGTCGAGACGCCGATGATGCAGGATGTGCCCGGTGGCGCCGCGGCCACGCCCTTCGAGACTTACTTTCACGCGTTGAGTCAGCCGATGTTTCTCCGCATCGCCCCG
>JAIOQF010000227.1 GCA_021413535.1 Verrucomicrobiota bacterium | reverse complement strand
GCGGTTTCAACGTTACGATGAACTGGTTGGCGCATTTCGGGATGCCGAAATTTTTCTGGGTTACGCCATTCGGGGCACGCGCACCCGCCGGCAAAGGGCGGCATTCATTGCCATCGGCGGCGTGGCTGCGGCGCTCGCCGTGCTGGCTCTTTGGCCGCATTCAAGTGATTCCAAGATCAAAACCGTCACCACCCACTCGGAATCTGAAAATCTCTCCGACCTGGGCCAGACCCTGGCTACCGGCGAGAAGGGGGCGGCAGAGGTCTTTCGCAAAGCGCGAGAGAAACTGGTGGAAGGCAAATTTGCCGAGGCGGGCAAGATGTTCAATGAACTCGTCAAATCCGATCTCACCAAGCCTTACACGAGAAACCTGTCTCGATTCAATGCCGCGATTTGCGCCATCGTCACCGGCCGGCGCGATACCGCCATGCGATTCTTCCGGGATATCCGGAAGGACGCCGATGAAGAGATCGACGTGGGCGGCATTGAGATGAAAAGATTCTTCAGCCGTTTCGGCGGTCGGATGGCGAACGGGCTGGGACTGGAGTCATCAAGGTCGGAAACTCGTCCGCCTTACAGCACCACCAATGAAGAGGCGCTGGCCTATCTGGTTCATGGCCTGGCTCAATGGCATTTCGGTGACCCGCGAGTGGCCGCTGATTGGATCGAGACTTTTAATTCTTGTGAGCCCGGTAAGGGATTTGAGTGGGTCAATTCCTACAAAAATCTGACCACGCCCTATCTCGAGGACATCAAGGCCAGCCACGCTCTCGGCGTGCGCGCCAACGAGCCTTATTCCAGTCTTGGAGAGGCCCGGGACGATTTGAAACGGACGGAGTCAACCATCGCCGCACTCAAGACCGAGGGCACTTTGCGCGGTCATCTCACGGTTCGCAGTCATTTTGCCCAAGAGGAAATCTTGCGGTTGAAGCGTGAAGATCAGGGGCGGATGGTGGAGCGGCAGAACGAAACGCGTCAGCGCGAGCTGGCCCAGTTCAGCGAGCTGCTTTCCAGTCTGCCCGCTTTGACTTCCAATTATGATTTTGGCCGTGTGGTGGAGCTGCTCAAGGAGACCAGATTCGAGTCCCCTGAAGTTCAGGGTGCCGTCGCCAACAAGCTCTATCTCTGGTCCAGGGCGCAGGACTTTATCGACCAGCTGGCGGAAGATGTGAACAAGACAGGCTTCACGGGAAGTGTCGCCCGCCGCAGTGGCGCCCCCTTGCAGGGACGCCTTTCGAAGATGGATCGCAGCAACACCACGCTGACGTTGCCGCGCGGTGAATTGATCGTGCCCACGGACACTATCTCGCCAGACACACTGATCTCGATGGCCCAAGGCTTCTGCTTAACTATCCGGGACTCCACAGAATATTACCGGCGGCAGGAAATGATCGCCGTCTTCGCTAAACTTCAGGGTCTCGACAACATGGCCAGCACTGTGGCCGCGCAATTGATGGAAGAAAATCGTGCGTTCCGTCAGCGCTGGACCCTGGTGGAACAGAGCGGCTCTTGAACTGCGTATTTCAATAGGATTGCGATGTCGAGTATGCTGATTGAGCGTTAACGACGTATTTGATCCAAAGACTGGGGCGATCAGCCTCAGGTTTGGGAAACGAACCGTCTGAGAGCTGAAGGCGCGCTTCATCGTATCGCTCCTGCACCAAGGATGACACAATCACGAAAGCGCGCGGGAAGAGTGGCGATCCGCCGAACAAACGATCCAACTCTCGCTCGGCACTCGTCGACCTCATGCCGCCACGCAGTTAGTTCATCCAAATAACAAATGATATTCCCGACACCGGTTCCAGTCTGACCATTTTCGTGAGGCAGGAATAAAAGCAAATTCGAATAGTCATTTTGCCTTCGGCTTCTTCGGTTTAGCGCCTGGCGATTTGAGCGTCCCAAGATAGGCGACAACGTCTCGGAGCTGGCGTTTTGTCAGCATAGTGATCATAGGTGGCATGACGGAGACAGGCGGAGTCCGTGATGCGATCGTGACCTTCGGAATTGTGATCGTCTTTCCGTCGGGCTGGCGGAGACGGATCGCGGTGTCATCCTCGGCGAGCACATTGCCGACGGCTGTCTCGCCGCCTTTGTTCGTGACGGTCACAAGTCCGTAACCGGCTGCCATTTTTGCAGAGGGCTCTATCAGAGATTCGAGCAGATAACGGCTGTCCCCCCGACTTGCGACGCCATCGAGTGCGGGGCCGACCTCGCTGCCCGATGCGCCCTCGAAACGATGGCAAGCGACGCAATTCGCCGCGACGTTCATGAGAGCGATTTCGCGGCCAGCGGTGACGTCGCCGCCTTCCAGACATTCAGTGAACGTGGCGAGAGTGTCTGCGGCAGCCGCGCGGCTTTTCTCGAACGAATTGAGCGCCGCGGCGATGACAGAAACCTGTGGTGCGCGCTCTGCGGCGGCTTCGAGCAAATCGAGTCGTGTTGCTGGCGGTCCGCCCGCGCCGGATGCGAGTTGTTTCACTCCTTCCGCGAGTGCGGCATCGGCCTCCGGCGTGCGAAGCGCGCCGAGAACGGCCCATGCGGCCTGGCGCTCCTCCGTTTCGCCGTTAACGAGGAATGCCTGCGCCGCCCTGAAGGCTCGTGCGGGATCTTTTTTCGCCGTGATTCCAAGCGCTTCGCCGCGCAGCGCGGCAGGCTCGCGTCCGGGAGCGGCGTCGAGCCATTTATCGAGCAAGGACGCGAGTGCCGGCGAATTCGGATCCTGTGTGGCGAGCAGGCGTAGTGCTTCACGACGGACGGCGATGGGCACCTTTGCATCAGCGACAAGCGCTGCAGCTTTGTCGGCGGGGACAGTGAGCTTCATCTTTACGAGCACTTCGAGCCCGAGTGCACGGAGTGCCGGCGCGTTGATCGCAAGGAGCGCGGCGACGTGCGGCTGAATGGCAGCGCGGATCGGCTCGGCCGGTCGCGCGGGCAGAGCGCGGTAGCGACCATCAGTATGATCGAGGACGGGCGGGACGATCCAAAGTGTGAGCAGAGTGAGTGCTTCCTGCCGCACGGATTCGGGGCCATTCGGGCCGCTTGCAAATGCGGCGATCCGGGCTGCGGCTTCGGGTGTTCCGATCCGGAAATTTGCATTCACTGCCCGACGTAGTGCAGCTTCGCTCGCGACCTTTGGAGCCTTCTCCAGCCATGCCGCAAGCTGCGGGAGCGCCTCCGGAATTCCTAGGTCGTCGTGGATTGCGATTGCTGCTTCCGCCGCGAGCAGCGGGTCGGAGTCCGCGAGAAATTCTGCGACAGCAGGATCGTGATTTCGCGCGAGAGCGAGCAGGCACGCGACCCGAGCCGGGCGATTCGCGGTGCGTGTGGCTGCGGAGAGTTCGCCGGACTTTGCGCTGCCCGCGAGGGCTGACACAAGTGCATGGCGCGTCCACGGATCGTCGTCCAGATGTTCGCTTGCGGCTTTGAGCAGCGCCGCAGTTGCTTCGGGAATTTTCATGCGCCGGCATGCGAGTGCTGCGTGAAAACGCACGCGCGGCGCGGAGTCGCCAATGAGCCGGATGATGGCGTTGCCGAGTGCGGGATGCGCGGGCGCTTCGCCGATCACCTTCGCCGTCTGCGCCCGCACTTCTGAATCGGCTTCGCCACTCAGCGCAACGAGCGCATTCGCATCGATCCATTTTCCCCACCGAAGTCCCTGCCCGAGTCCCCACACGGCGTGCAGCCGGGCAAGCGGCAGCGCTTTTGCATTGCGCGCCGTGGCGAGCAGGTCATCCCATGCGCCGCGGTGAGCCAGCTCGAATTGCGCTCCCTTACGCAGTCGAACGTCCGCATGGCCGAGCATTGCGCGGAGCGCGTCCGGCGCGAGTTTGCCGTATCCGTCGCCGATGCGCTTGCGCACTTCCTCGCGCAACGGGTCGCGATCTGTCGCAGGCGCGTCGAGCGTCCAGATAGCCCCCTTCTGATTTAGCGGATAGCCGCCGTCCCAGTCCGCAAAGTAGAGCTGTCCTTCCGGCCCCCAGCTCATGCCAACACCCATGATGCCACTGGAGACCGGCACATCCTCGGCGAGCTTCCACGTCGCGCCGGCGGATTCGAGACGCAGCGCGTTCATCTTGCCAGATGGAAACTGATTGAGGAAAAACCATCCGCGCCAAGCGGGCGCTAGCGCCGTGCCGGGATTGAAAGCGAAGCCCGCGGGGCCGTCGTGCGAGTTCACGATCGGCGGTGTGATGAAGAGCGGCTGCATCGCATGCTCCGGCTTCCAGCGGCCTTCGTTCATCCACGGGCACCATTCGCTTTTCATGAACTGAAAGCCGCAGCGCCAGCCGGAGTCACTCTGTTCAGTGATGAAAACAAGGCGTTCCTTTTCACCTGGCTTGTCAGCGTCGTTATCCACGCCAAAGAGGTCGCCAAGTTCATTGAAATCCGTCTCCTGGACATTGCGCAGACCATGGGCGTAGACCTCGAAGTTCGAACCGTCCGGCTCGCAGCGAAGGATGCAGCCTTCGTTCGGGTAGAAAAATTTGCGCCCTTCCTTTGAGGTCACATTTACTCCCTTGTCGCCGATGCTCCAGTAGATGCGGCCGTCGGGGCCGACGCGCAGCCCGTGCATGTCGTGGCCGGCATAGGCGATGTGGATGCCGAAGCCGTGCACGATGCTTTCCCGCGAATCGCTTTTGCCGTCGCCATCCTTGTCCACGAACCGCCAGAGGTCGGGCGCGATGGTGGAGTAGACGCTGCCGCCATACGCGAGCACGCCCGCGGCGATGCCGGTGACCTCCGTGTTGAATCCCTCGGCGAATGTTGTGATCTGGTCGGCTTTTCCGTCGCGATTGGAATCGACGAGCCGGTAGATGCGCTCGGTGGGAACGGTGAGATCTCTCCAGTCGATCGAGCCATCGCCATTTGCGTCTCTGAGCGGCCCGAGCGGCTTCTGACCCGGCGCCAGTGCGCGGCGATAGAACGCCGCCTTATCCTCGATGGACTGAAGCGACTGATCGTCGGGAATCCATTGCGTCCATTGACGGATGTCGAGGTCGCCGTCCTTCCGGCGCGCCGTGGAGGTCACGAAGACGCGACCCTGATCATCGACCGAGCATGAAACCGGGTCTGGAACGTTGATGTCGGCAGACCATTTCGTTGCCGTGAGCTTTGGTCGCTCAGCGGCGTGGATGAGCGCGGTGGCGAGAATGACCGGTGCGAGTGAGCGAATAAAGATGCTGAGAGAGAACATGGAAGTATAAATGAAACGAGCGGAATAAATGGACACATGGTGATTTCAGCATGTGCTTAAGCAGTTTCATCACGTCGAGGCTGGCGTCAATATAGAGTGTCGAGCGCCTCCTCTCGGTGAAATAGATGGCGACAAAGAAGCGTCGGTAGGTGACAAGGCCGGAAGCAACGATACTACGTGGCTCCAACCCTTTCTAAGCGGCAAGATATATTTTATTCAAAGCCCGGAGCGAACAGTCTAGGTCTTGGAATGATTCATGTGAGCGCAGAAGGCACGATTCATCGCGTCGCTCCAGCGCACCAGGTTTGACATTGTTACGGGTGCGCTCGGGAACAACGGCAATCATCATCACGCCACCCGTCCGCAACAGGCTTTGTATTTTTTCCCGCTGCCGCAAGGGCAGGGCTCGTTGCGGCCGACCTTGGGGACTTCCCGCTTCAGCGGAATGGTGATTTTCGGGCCTTCATCTTCGCCGCCTTCACCACTTTGAGCGCTCTGCGCCGGACGGGCTGGCGGCTGGGAGTCATGGCCGAAGGTTCGGCCGTGCTTCATCGTGTTGCGGATGTGCTCCATGAACATCTGGAGACGCTGATGACTGCTGAAGAGATTTCCCAGGGCTTTGTTGCTGATGTTTTGCATCAGTTCATTGAATATGATGTAGGCCTCCTGCTTGTATTCGATCAGCGGATCTTTCTGTCCGTAGCTGCGCAGGCTGACGCCTTCGCGCAATGCATCCATCGCATAGAGATGATTCTGCCTGAGTTCTTCGATGGCCTCCAGCATGATGACGCGCTCGATTTCCTGCAGCATCTGCGGCAGCACGCCCTGGGTCTTCAGGTCATAAGCGCGCTTGATGCGCTCAATGATAAATTGGCAGTTGCCATCGAAATCGCGTGTTTCCAGCGCGGCATCTTTTGCGCTCAAGCCGAGCGGGAAGGTGGCGTTCATCCAGTTGAGCAACGCCGGATAGTTGGCTGGATCATCATTGGTCGGTTCCCGGGGAACAAACTCCTCGACCCGGACGGGTATCGTCCGTTCGACAATTTCATCGAGCAGCAGACGCGGGTCTGGACTATCCAGCACTTCATTGCGGAAGTTGTAAACCACTTCGCGCTGCTGGTTCATCACATCATCATATTCCAGCACCCGTTTGCGGATCATGTAGTTGCGCTGCTCTACGCGTTTCTGCGCAGTTTCAACGGAGCGGTTCAGCCAAGGATGCTCCAGCTCCTGGCCTTCCTCCATGCCGAAGCGTTCCATGATCTTGGTCATGCGGTCAGCGGCACCGAAATTGCGCATGAGGTCATCTTCAAACGAAATGAAGAACTTGCTTTCGCCGGGATCGCCCTGGCGGGCGCAGCGACCACGAAGCTGACGGTCGACGCGGCGACCTTCATGGCGCTCGGTGCCGAGAACAAACAAACCACCGAGTTCCGCCACACCCGCGCCGAGTTTGATGTCCGTGCCGCGTCCAGCCATGTTGGTTGACACAGTGACCGCGCCGCGCTGGCCGGCCCGGGCGACGATCTCCGCCTCTTGACGGTGATACTTGGCATTCAAAACCGAATGCGGAATTTTCTGGAGCTTGAGCAGGCGCGCCAGAGTTTCCGAGGAGTCGACACTGGCGGTGCCGATCAGGATGGGCTGGCCCTTGGCATGCAACTCAGCGATGAGCTTGAGCACCGCGTTGTATTTCTCGCGACGCGTCTTGTAAATGCTGTCGTTGTTGTCTTTGCGCAGGACAGGGCGGTTCGTCGGGATGCTGAGAACGTCCAGCCGGTAGATGTCATGAAACTCCGCAGCATCGGTCTCCGCCGTGCCGGTCATGCCGCCGAGCTTCTGATAAAGTCGGAAGTAATTCTGAATCGTAATCGTCGCCAGCGTTTGCGTTTCGTGATCAATGTGGACACCTTCCTTGGCTTCGACCGCCTGATGCAGGCCATCGCTCCAGCGGCGCCCGGGCATTTCGCGGCCCGTGTTTTCATCGACGATGATGATCTTGTTTTCCTTTATAACATATTCGACATCTTTTTCATAGAGACAGTAGGCTCGCAGCAGTTGGTTGATGTTGTGGATGCGCTGGCCCTGGCTGTCGAGCTTCTGCTGAGTCTCCTCGCGCTTCTGCTGCTTCTGCGCATCGGTCAACGAAGTGTCGGCGTCGATTTCACCATAAGCCGTCGCGATGTCCGGCAGCACGAAGGCATCGGGATCATCAGGGTTGAGGAAGTTGCGGCCCATCTCGCTGAGATCGGCGTCGTGGGTTTTTTCATCAATCGTGTAATAGAGCTCTTCCTTCATCTCGAAGAGCGCGGTCTTCTGCGTGTCCTGGTAGAAACCCAGCTCGCTTTTTTCCATCGCCTTGCGCTTGTCCGTGTCTTCCATGGCGCGGAGCAGGGCCCGGTTCTTTGGCTGGGCGAGGCGCACTTCAAAAAACTTCCGGCCTGCGAGGTCGATTTCACCTTTCTCAAAGTGCTCGTTGGCTTCGCCCGCCAGCCGGTTGCTCAGGGCGTTCTGGCGTTTTACGAGTTGTTCGACGAGCGGCTTGTAACGATCAAATTGGTGGGTGCTGGTGGTGACGGGGCCGCTGATGATCAGCGGCGTGCGCGCCTCGTCGATGAGCACGGAGTCCACTTCATCAATCAGCGCGAAATAATGTCCGCGCTGCACCTGATGGGATTTGTCGCGGGCCATGCCGTTGTCACGCAGGTAGTCGAAGCCGAATTCGCTGTTGGTGCCGTAGGTGATGTCCGCAAGATATTGCTGGCGGCGCAGTTCGGAGTCCTGATCATTCTGGATGCAACCGACCGTCAGGCCGAGGAACTTGTAGAGCGTGCCCATCCATTCCGAGTCACGACGCGCGAGGTAGTCATTGACGGTGATCAAGTGGACGCCGCGACCGGTAAGTGCATTAAGATAGACTGGCAATGTGCCCACCAGCGTTTTGCCTTCGCCTGTTGCCATTTCAGAAATCATGCCTTTGTGCAAAGCCATGCCGCCGATGAGCTGGACATCGAAATGCACCATTTCCCATGTCAGCGGCTGGTCGCACACGGTGATCTCGCGTCCGCAGAGGCGGCGCGCGGCATTTTTCACCACGGCGTAGGCCTCAGGCAGAATTTTGTTGAGCATGTCCTGCTCGGTGCGGCTGAAATGCGGGAGCACCGCATCATAGGCTTCGCGTGCTTTCAAGATGCGCTCTTTTTTGGCGTCGAGCGATTCGTTCTTCCAGGCGGCTGCCGAAACCAGTTGCTGGTCGAGGCTTGGGAAATGTTCCTGCAACCGATTAAACTTCTCTGCAATCGCTGTGAGGCAATCGTCGACCTGGGGTTCATCAGCAATGCGCAAGGCGACGCCAGCGAGAAACAATGGCGGATGAAAAGCTTGGAATTGGTCCTGCCATTTTGCGGTGCGTGCGGACAGCGCTTCGTCGGGTTCACTTTGAAGCTGCTGCTCGATCCGGTTGATCTCATGCACGATGGGCCAGAGTTTTTTGATCTGACGTTGGTTTTTAGTGCCGATGATTTTTCGCAGGATCCAATTAAGCATGATTCAGGGGGGTGTTGGGCGGGGAGGCGTAGCATGGCTGAAAATTGCCCTCGTGCAAGGAACGTCTGCGGGATTGGCTCGCACAATCCCGAGCTCCGTGATAGGAAGGCGCGATGTTGCAAGTCAGCCAGCTGCTTATCCCGGTGGATCACGCCGATGATCAACTGCGCGCCGCCGCTGCGGAGGCGCTGGCGGTGCCCGTTACGGCCATTCAGTCGATGCGCGTGAAACAGCGCGCCGTGGATGCGCGCATGCGCAAGGGTGTTTTGTTTTGCTATACGCTGCTCATTGAAGTCTCTGGCGAAGCGGAAGTATTGCAGCGTTCAGGGAGGCCGGGACATGTCGAGATCGCGCCGGATGAAACTTATCGGTGTGACGACAAAGGTTTCGTTATTCCGCAGCATGCTGCGAATCCCCGCGTCATCATCGTCGGCACCGGGCCCTGCGGTTTATTCTGCGGACTGCTGCTGGCGCGTCACGGGTTCAAGCCGTTGTTGCTGGAGCGCGGCAAGCAGGCTGGCCCCCGGGCCCGTGATGTCACTGGCTTCTGGCGACGCGGTCTGGAGTTTAATCCCGAGTCGAACGTGCAGTTCGGCGAAGGCGGAGCGGGCACGTTTTCCGACGGCAAACTTTACACGCAGATTCGCGATCGGGAACATCGCATCCCGTGGATTCTGCGCGAACTCGTGAAGGCGGGCGCGCCCGAGGACGTTCTTATCAATAATCGTCCGCACATTGGCACCGACCGCCTCATCAAAGTGGTTCGCACCATTCGCGAAGAGATCATCGCGCTGGGAGGGGAGGTGCGCTTCGAGACGCGCGTGGCTGATGTCGTGATCGAAGATGGCGCGATGCGTGCGGTCATCACCGATCAGGGTGAGACGTTGGAAGCAGATCGAATAGTTTTTGCCATCGGCCACAGTTCGCGGGACACTTTCGAGGCACTGCATCGGCGCGGCGTTCCGTTTGAAGCGAAGCCATTTTCCATCGGCGTGCGCATCGAACACCCGCAGTCTCTCATTGACCGACAGCAATACGGCAGGTTCGCCGGCCATGCGAAACTCGGTGCTGCGCCCTATAAATTTGTCGCGCGCGATACCAAGGGACGCGTGGCTTATTCATTTTGCATGTGTCCCGGCGGTTTGGTCGTGGCTTCGTCTTCTGAGCCGGGCACGGTCGTGACCAACGGCATGAGCAGCTACGCGCGCGCTGAGTCCAATGCCAACGCTGGCTTCATGGTCGAGCTGCGGCCAGAAGATATCACGGGCGAAAGCGTTTTGCGTGGCATTGAATTTCAACGCGCCTTGGAGCGTAAAGCTTTTGAGATCGGCGGAGGGAATTATCATGCGCCTGCGCAATTGCTGGGTGATTTCATGCGCGGGAAACCTAGTGCCGGTTCCGGCAAAGTGCCGCCATCTTACGAGCCGGGCGTCGTCTGGACTGATCTGCGCGAAGTGCTGCCAGAATTTGTCTATCAGACCCTGCGTGAAACTGCGCGCGTGATTGACGGCAAGCTGCCGGGCTTTCTGCTGGATGACGCCGTTTTGACCGCGGTGGAAACCCGAAGTTCATCACCCGTGCGAATCCCGCGAGACGACTTAACGTTCGAGTGCATCGGTGTGAAAAATTTCTTTCCTTCAGGTGAAGGCGCTGGCTATGCCGGTGGCATCATTTCCGCAGCGGCGGACGGGCTTCGAGTGGCAGAGCGCATGGTGGCGCGGCTTGAGTGAATGGCATGACTTGAGCAGAAGTGGCACGGCGTATGCTTTATTTGATTGCGCACCCTCATGTCCATTCACGTCGCTCTTCGTCATGTCACCACTTATCGGTATGACCGCCCAGTCTCGCTCTCGCCTCATGTGGTGCGTTTGCGACCTGCGCCGCATTGTCGGTCTCGGATCTTGAGCTACTCGCTGCGCATCACGCCGGACAAGCATTTCATTAACTGGCAGCAGGATCCGCAGTCGAACTATCTGGCGCGCATCGTCTTTCCCGATCCGACGCGGGAACTTCGGGTGGAAGTGGATCTGGTGGCGGAGATGTCGGTGTTTAATCCCTTCGATTTTTTCATTGAACCGCAGGCGGAACATTTTCCGTTTCGTTACGATCCGGTGCTGGTGCATGAGCTGGAACCCTTCCAACGAAAGCTGCCATTGACGCCGAAATTCGGCGAGTATCTCCGCGGGGTGCGCGCACGATTGCAACGCCGCAACGGGAACGGGGCTCCGCATCACGAAGTGCCGCATGCCGAGGTCGACATCGATGTCCATCGTCATGGCGTGATGCCGGAGGCGGGACAGTTGCCGACTGAATCGGCGGCGAACGGAAAGCTGCGCACGATTGATCTTCTGGTTGATCTCAATCAACAGGTCTGCGCCGATGTAGGCTATCTCATTCGTTTGGAGCCGGGCGTGCAAACGCCGGAGGAAACTCTGGAGACTGGCAGCGGTTCCTGTCGTGATTCTGCGTGGTTGCTCTGCCAGGTTTTGCGGCACCTCGGTCTGGCGGCGCGCTTTGTCAGCGGCTACTTGATTCAACTCAAGCCGGATGTAATCGCGCTCGATGGGCCAGCAGGATCAGATCGTGACTTTACCGATCTGCACGCCTGGTGCGAAGTGTATCTGCCGGGCGCGGGCTGGATTGGATTCGATCCTACTTCGGGCCTGCTCGCGGGTGAAGGACATCTGCCTCTCGCGGCGACACCTGATCCGCAGAGTGCAGCGCCCGTTTCCGGTGGCGTGGAAAAATGCGAAGTGGAGTTTGAACATTCGATGACGGTTTCGCGCATCTTTGAATCGCCGCGCGTGACCAAGCCCTATTCCGATGAACAGTGGAATGAGATCGAAGCGCTGGGGCGAAAAGTTGATGAGGAATTGGAAGACGGCGATGTGCGGCTGACGATGGGTGGTGAGCCGACCTTCGTTTCCATCGACGACATGGATGGCGAGGAATGGAACTTCACAGCCATGGGGCCGAAGAAACGCGGACTGGCGGGAACGTTGATCAAACGCTTGCGGCGGAAATTCGCTCCGGGCGGTTTGCTGCTTTATGGCCAGGGCAAATGGTATCCCGGTGAACCACTGCCGCGCTGGGCACTGGGCTGTCACTGGCGACGCGATGGTATTCCTGTCTGGCTGAACGATGCACTTATAGCCGACGAGACGCGAGACTATGGTCACGGCAGCGAGGACGCGCGACGTTTTGCGCTGGTGCTTTCCGCCGCGCTCGGAGTCGAAGACCGGTGGCTTATTCCGGGTTACGAGGATGTTTACTACTATCTTTGGAAGGAACGCCGCCTGCCTGCGAACGTCGATCCTCTGAAATCCAATCTGAAGAACAAAGAGGAGCGGGAAAAACTGGGGCGCATTTTTCAAGATGGATTGGGTGAGGTGGCTGGTTATGTGCTGCCTTTGAAACGCGAGGAGAAGGGTGACAAACGAAACTGGCAGAGCGGTCCGTGGCATCTGCGCGAAGACAGGCTTTATCTCACACCTGGTGAATCGCCGATGGGTTATCGCCTGCCGCTGGATTCGCTGCCTTGGGTTTCTAATACGGATTATCCGTGGATTCATCCAGAGGATCCACTGGCCCAGAGTTCGCCGTTGTCAGGCCGGAAAGAAAGCCGTCAAAAATTTTTGCATTCGGTGGCGGAACAGATCGGTGAATCAAAGCCCGCATCAGCAAAATCCCCGGTTGCTTCCGATCAGCGTCGCCCGGCACCTGGTGAATCTGCATCTTGGATCATCCGCACCGCGCTCTGTTTCGAGCCGCGCAACGGCCGGCTCCACATTTTCCTGCCGCCGGTTGCCAAGACGGAAGATTATCTCGATCTAGTCGCGGCCATCGAGGACACGGCC
>JAIOQF010000044.1 GCA_021413535.1 Verrucomicrobiota bacterium | reverse complement strand
CTCTTCTGGTGGTTCAACATGCATTCCACCGCGGACTTCAGCATCACACCCCGGCCGCTTTATCCCGCGGATGGAAAAAAGATTTTCGACATCCACACCCAGCCCATGGGCCTGCGCGAGCGCATCAAAAAAGACCTCGGCGACTTCCCCTTTCAACGCTTTTGGGGCCCGGGCGCCGGCATTCAAAGCACCCAGTGGATCGCTGAATCTGCGAAATGGATCGAGGAGAAATGCTGGCCCAGCCTGTCCCTGGTTTATCTGCCGCACCTCGATTACGACTTGCAGCGCTACGGGCTCAACTTTGAAAAAATCAATCCTGCACTCGGCGAAATCGATTCCGTCGTCGGCGATCTCATCCGCTTCTACGAACAGCGCTGCGTCAAAGTCATTCTCCTTAGCGAATACGGCATCACCGATGTGGAGCGCCCGGTGCATCTCAACCGGCTCTTCCGCGAGAAAGGCTGGATCAGCATCAAGGAAGAGATGGGTCGCGACGCCATCGATCTCGGCGGCAGCAAAGTCATTGCCATCGCCGATCACCAGGTGGCGCACATTTACATCCTCGATCCCGCAATCACCCAGCAAGTGCGTGAACTTCTAGAGAACACGCCCGGCGTGCAGCAAGTCCTCGGCAAGCAGGAAAAATTCTTCGCCGGTCTCGACCACGAACGCAGCGGCGATCTTGTCGCCGTCGCCGATTTCCGCAGTTGGTTCACCTATTACTTCTGGGAGGACGACAAGCGTGCGCCCGACTACGCCCGTTGCGTGGATATTCATCGCAAGTGCGGCTACGACCCAGTCGAGCTCTTCCTCGATCCTGCGATCAAATATCCCAAGCTCAAAATTGCGCTGAAGCTCGCGCGGAAGACGCTCGGCTTCCGTTATCTCATGGATGTCATTCCACTCGATGCCACGCTGGTAAAAGGTTCACACGGTCGCATTCCCGAAGCCACCGAGGACTGGCCCGTCCTCATCGGCGATCTCCCCCATCTACCCAAGTCCGCCAGTCTTCCCGCGCAAGCCGTGGCCGATCATCTCTTCGAGCACTGCTCGCGCGGGAGCGGCTACAAGCAGGCAGCGGTGTGATTTCCACGGGAGCGCGGGCACTCCTGCCCGCTTTCCTTCGTAAACGCGGCTCTGCCGCCAAGTTAATCGAAGCGGACAAGAGTGTCCGCACTCCCTTTTCAATTTCAATGCGGCGTCTTCTTCTGCCCGTAATACGCCCCCGGCCCATGCTTGCGATCATGATGCTTCTGTAAGATATGCGCGGGGATCGCACCCAGCGACGGATTCAGTTGCAGCGAACCGACCGCCATTTGCGCGCACATCTCCAACGCAATGCTGTTATTCAACGAGTCACCCGCGCTCTTTCCCCAGGTAAAAGGAGCATGATAAGCTTGAAGCACGGCGGGCATCTCCAGTGGTTTCAACTTCAGTTTTTGAAAGCACTCGACGATGGCCACGCCGGTGTGATGCTCGTAATCTTGATTGATCTCTGCCTTCGTCAATGCCCGGGCCACAGGGACAGTGCCAAAAAAGTGATCGGCATGAGTTGTGCCGTAGCAGGGAAGCGCCCGTGAAGCTTGAGCGAACATCGTAGCATACGGCGAGTGCGTGTGCGTGATGCCACCGATGTCGGCAAACTCGCGATAGAGATGCAAATGAGTCTTCGTGTCCGATGATGGACGCAATCTGCCTTCGAGAATATTTCCTTCAAGATCGAGCACGACCATATCGTCCGGCGTGAGTTCCGCATACGACACACCGCTGGGCTTGATACACCAGAGACCCGAGGCGCGGTCGATGCCGCTGACGTTGCCCCAGGTAAGTTTCACCAGACCACTGGTCTCCAATGCACGATTGGCGGCGCAGACTTCTTTTTTGAGTTCGGAGAGCATACGGCTGATGATTTACTTCGAGTGTGAAGCGATGAAGAAGATGATCAGCAGCGCGATCACTGAAACAATCAGAATCTTCACCCAGCTCAGCGGATAATTGCCGCCGATTTTTCCGGTGCAGCCGTTTACCGCGACCTGATAACTGCGCGCGCCATAAACGTAGCTGAGAATCCAGACGGGCAGCAGGACGTGTTTAAATGTCTGGGCTGAGTATTCCGAATTCACCTGAAGACCGCGATAGGTGTCGCCGGGAATCTGCGAAATGCACATCTGTTTTACAGCGTTATCCATGCGACCTCTCGCATCTTGCGCAGCGGCGGTGAGATCGATCTGATATTGCTCCACGACCCAGCCGCTGATGTAGCCCGGATCATAAGGCACAAGCTCCTTCGTTGTGGGAAATGGCGCGAGCTTTTCCAGCAGTGCCGCCGAAACGCCGCGTGATGCGGGAACAAGTTCGTCATCGAAGAAGTGATCGATGTCTCCGCTGGCATACTCCCAGCGCGTGCGCTGTTCGGAACGGCCTTGGTCGTCGGTCACTGTATAATGATAGCCAGCCTCCGCCTGCCATTGGGCGGCGACATGAGCATCGAAAGTCCAATAGGGAAGGTAGAGACCGTGCAACGTGTCAGTCAGCGCTTTTCCCTTGAGATTATTTGGTGCAAACCAATGGCTGCCATACCACTGGCGGATGCTCTCGCGCACCGTGCCCTGATCCACCTTAAAAGGCAGCAGTGAACTCGGCCGGATCGGAGCCTTGATGTCGTCCACTTCGATGAGCGCGGGTGAACCGCAAAAATCACAGCGCTGGGCCACGCGAGTGGCATCGAAGACAGAGATCGCGTTGCAGCTCTGACAGCGCACGGTTTTTTTCTCCGCCGCCCAGCCGCGATCCCCCTCGGGGATGGAATTGAGCGCGGTGATGAGATCGTTTTCCTCGACCAGCGTGCCATCGCTTTTGATTTCCGCCTGGGATTGCGTGCCGCAGAACGGACACACCAGCATTTGCTTCGCAGGATTCCATTCCGCCTCCGCTCCGCAGGCGGGGCAGGGAAATTTGCGTTTGGCGCTGAGTTCGTCGGGCATCAGTTGCCGCCGATAGTGTTAGTGCTTCAGGAATTCCTCCAGCGCGGCCTTGGTGATGCGATACTGGGTGCCGATCTTCTTGCCCTTGAGATCGCCGGAATCGAGACTCTCCAACACATCCTGTTCAGTGACGCCGAGCGTCTGAGCCACTTGTGCCGGAGTGAAAATTTCCGTTCCCGGTGCCGCTGCGACCGGCGTTGGCGCTTGAGCAGCCCCGCTGGCGGACAGGTTAGTGTTCTTCATCATCTCCTGCGCCATGGCAAAACCCATGGCCATCTCCGCAGGTGCGCCCGCTCCTCCACCCTGGGCCATGCCCTGGCCCATCTGGAATTTGACGTAGTCATTGAGATTGCCGACCGCGCTCATGCTGCTGCGCTTGTCGATCGCAGCTTCGACTTCCGGCGGCACACTGGCATTTTCCAGAATGAAACTCGTGAACTCGATGCCGTATTTGCCAGCGAGTTCGATGTGCCCCACTTGTTGCCGGTGAAGGTGCGGGTGTTGACGAAGTAGACGTCGGCTTTGAAGGGCGAATTAAACCCGTATTTCCAGCCCTTGAGCGTCGAGAGGATTTGAATATTATCCGTGACCAGCGAATGTTTGCCGGGCGCGAAGGTGTCACCGAACTGGCCGAGGTAGACGAACTGCACCGTCTGTGATTCGCGGACGATGAGCTGGGCACCGTTCTTGATTTCCTTGTCCTCGTCCGGGAAGCGGTAGGAAAGTGTGTCGCGAGAGTCATCCGTCCACTCGATGATTTCGAGGAACTGGCCTTTGAGATAATCCATCAAGCCCATGATCGTGTGTGGTTCAGGTTTTCTGTTGAGATTTTGAGATGTGAGAGACAATGACTAATGGAAATCGTTGGATTATCCAGCAATGTTTTCGTAGCAGACGACGTGAGGAGACTCTGACTTTTCCCCGCAGGGAACGCCAGCAACATCCATTTAGGCCTCCTGACCTCGTCAGCTACCAGCATCCAGGTTTTCGTAGCAGTCACCCAGCAAAAGTATGAGACGCCGCGCCGGTCACGCCGGGTTGCGCGATGAAGAGTCTTCCAGCCAGCGGCTCCACGTTGTCCTTCGGAATGCCGGTGGTGATGTAGAGATCAGTCAACGCCGGGCCACCGAAGGCACAGGCGGTGACTTCACGACAGGGCATGGCGATTTCCGCCTCGCATTTCCAAGTGCGGGTGTCGAACGCCCGAATGGAGCTGCCGTGGCAAAAGGCGATCCAAATACGATCGCCTACATCGATAGCCATGCCGTCGGGGGTGCCAACGAATCCAGAGAGATCAAAAGCGATGCGTTGGTTGCTAATCGCGCCTGTCGCCACATCGAAGTCAAATGCCAGCACATTTTTCCTGGGCGAGTCGATATAGAACAGCGTGCGAGTGTCGCGCGTCCAGACAAGTCCGTTGGACACAGTAACTGGTGAAAACTTTTTCGACACGGAATGATCCGCCTCCATGCAATAGAGTGCAGCCTCCGGTCTGCGGTGAGTCAGCGGAATCGTGCCCGCCCAGAAGCGACCTGCGGGATCGCATTTGCCGTCGTTGAAACGATTGCCGGGCATGTCGGCCTCCGGATCGGCGATGGGAGTGCTGACGCCCGTGGCTTCATCTAGAAAGGAAAATCCGTGTTCGCCCGCCCAAGCTAGCCCCCCACCCTGCCGTGCCACCACACAGCCGACACGCTGGCCGACGTCCCAGATTTTCTCCTGATTCGTTACTGGATCGAACGAAAGTATTTTGTGGCCTTCGATATCGACATAAAGCAGTCGATCGCGATGCCAGAGCGGGCCTTCGCCCCAAAGTGAGATATGCGAGCCGACGGGTTCAGGAGTTGAGATGGTCATGGGCGCTTTTGTTAATGCATAACCAGCGTGGAGCAAGCGAGACTGGACGGGGATAGCACAAGCTTACAGCTTGGATATCGTCCGACAGTCACTAGTGAATCACCAACTCAGCATTGGTGCGGAGCTCCCGGTGCTGGAGCACCTGAAATCACACAGACCAGAGGCACTGCGCCTCCTGTGCTTCCGATGCCTTAAACAGTATAGACTCTTAAATATCTCGTTATCATAGTTAAAATAGTAGTCTCATTTGTTATAATAATTCTTGCAATGCGTCTCAATTCCGATAAAATTCCAGAACATGCAGGACTTTCTGGAAAGACAAGCTTCAGCCTCCCAGCCTCACGGCGGGGCGAGTTTGCGCTATTCTTCCCAGATTCAAGCGCCCTCTTTCGCTCAGTGGCAGAGCTTTTCTCCTGCGGCGGCAACTTTCTCGACCACTGAGACCGCTCCAGCACCACAGCTCCAGGCAGCTCAGTCCTCTGTTAAATCTGCCTCTCATATTTGGGTGATCCTTTCAATTCTGGGAGATGCCGTGGTGGCGCTGGCTTCGGGGCTCATCGCGTTC
The DNA here is from genome assembly GCA_021413535.1 of Verrucomicrobiota bacterium. Lineage (GTDB taxonomy): Bacteria > Verrucomicrobiota > Verrucomicrobiia > Verrucomicrobiales > Verrucomicrobiaceae > VFKE01. Next base: position 23,411 of record JAIOQF010000044.1, on the reverse strand, counting down.
TGGCTCCGCTTTCAGACCAGCCTGCATGATATCGGCGTTGTGTCCGAACTGACGCTCCAGCAATATGCCGGCTACATCGTTCTGGGCAGTGTCTCACTGGTGGCGATGCTGGCCTGGCATGGCATCTATCATCGCTCAGTTCTGCTTCGCTCACGCTGGATCAAGTCCCATATCGTGCAAGCCACCGCCATCTGGACGCTGGTTTTCCTCGCGGTGGTGCTGCTCCTGAAGTTCGAGCCAGCAATCTCCCGCATCTACACCGCGCTCTACGGCGCTTGCACCATTGTGCTGCTCCTCGCCTGGCGCAGTTTGTTTGAATCCATCCTCCAGCGCCCTCGCATTCTTGCAACCTTGCAGCAGCGCATGGTCGTGGTGGGCTGGACGGATGATGCTGCGCGCTTCTGCCGCTCCTTCGCTGGCGACCCCGTTTCAGCCATTCAGGTGCTCGGTTATATCAAGACGGGTGACGAAATCAACACGCTGCTCGCACCGGATGTGCCTTGCCTCGGTGACATCACAAAAATGGAGTCCATCATGGCCGAGCATCGTGTGGAGATGGTCGTGACTGCGGACCTCGGCACCTCGCGCGAACAACTCATGGAACTGGCGAATCTTTGCGAGCGCGAAATGATTTCCTTCAAGATGATCCCCTCATGCTTCCGCATTTTTCAGAGCGGACTGCATCTGGAAACCCTGGCCGGCACCCCCATCCTCGGCGTGGACCGCCTGCCGCTCGACAACACTTTCAACGTTCTGCTCAAGCGCGGCATCGACATCGTAGGTGCGATTTTCGGACTGATCATTTCAGCTCCGATCATGGCCCTCTTCGGCGCACTGGTTTATTTGGAATCGCCCGGCGCGATCTTCTACCGCCAGCGCCGCACTGGAGTGAACGGACGCTCGTTCGACATCCTCAAGATCCGCTCCATGAAACGAAGGAAGACGCACGCCGCCTTCGCGTCGGTTCCTTCATGCGCAAATGGAACATCGATGAAGTCCCCCAGTTCTGGAACGTGCTCAAGGGCGAGATGAGCCTGGTTGGCCCACGTCCCGAGCGCCCGGAGTTGATCAAAGATTTCAAGCACAACATCCCGCACTACAATGCGCGTCACAACGCCAAACCGGGCATCACCGGCTGGGCACAAATCAAAGGCCTGCGCGGCGACACCGACCTGACCGAGCGCATCAAGTGCGACCTCTGGTATCTGGAGAACTGGAACATGCTGCTCGACATGCAGATCATGGCCATGACGTTCTTCAAGCGCCAGAATGCTTGCTGATAATCGCAGCCGATCAGCTTAAATCCAGAGATGGAACTTGCGAATCCCGCATCCAAGATTAGCGCCGCACCTGACTTTGATACTCGGCGACCACGGCCCCAAAGCATGTTTCCTGGCTGAAGCGATGCTCCGCCGTCACCCGATGATTCGATGGACGAGGCTGCCCGGTCGCCCATTTCATAATAGCCTGGCCCATCAGTTCAGGATTCTCCTTCGGAGCCGACCAGCAATGTGACAATCCTAGATTCAGGAAATCAAGGTTCCCCAGCGCCTCGCTAACTATCACAGGAAGATCACAGGCCATCGCTTCCAGCACCGCAAATGACAGCCCCTCATAACGTGATGGGAGAATCGCCGCATCGATCGCCTGATAAAAAGGCAACGGATCGCTCAAATAATCTCGGCGAATAATCCGATCCTTCACACCAAGTTCAGCGGCCAGCCTGGCACAGTCATCAGCAAGTTCACCCGTGCCCAAATGATAGAGCCACAAGTTTTTCACCTGCCTCATCGCAACTGCCAGACTGCGATACAGCGTAAGCGGATCTTTCTGAAACGCGAGTCTGCCGACACAACCCAGCAGCAACGCATCGTCCGGCAGACCCAGTTCTTGGCGCAAACGCAACTTTTCTTCTGACGACGCGGGCACAAATCGACGAGTGTCCACCGGATTCGGAATCAAACGCAATTGCTTCCGCGGCACATGGAGCGTGCGTTCAGCATAAGCGAGTTCACAGCCAGAAAGATTGAAAGTCGTGCCCACCCTGCCAAGCACGCGCTCGATGCCGCCAAAGATTCGCGCCTTCAAACCAGACGGCGCACACATGCCATAGTAGGCATGTGGCGTGTAATACAAAGGTTGTCGCACCCCCAGCGCCCGCAGCGCCCGGACCAAGGCCCCCGCTTTGGAACTATGAGCGTGGATGACATCTGGAGCCGCCTCGGCCACGAGCCGGCGAAGTCTAAACAATGCGGGCAGATCGCGAGGGCCGGGAACATTGCTCACCGCAAGATTCATGACCCGCCCTCCTACGGCCGCGGCTTGAGCGACTAATTTCGTCAATCGATCCGATCCGCGCACTGCGGAATACGCCAGATCCACCCGATGCCCCTGCGCCATGAGATACTGCGCCAGAGCCTCAACATGACGAAACACACCATCCACCCCCGGCTCAGTGACGAGCATACTTCGCAAGGATCGCGTTCCGTTGCTGGCTGAATTCAAGTCACTTTCCAATGACAAAGATCGGCCATTCAGCATGTCGGCATTTCCCGAATCAGCCTCCTCCGCCGTGCGCAGCAGACCATGCCCCACCCCGACTGAGTTATAAATATCAGGCAAAGGATGCTCGAGCAAATTCATACACTAAAAATTTCAATAAAATATATTAATTATATTGGAAATGAAATATATACATTGAAAGCATTGAAATCAATTATATTTATGGTAATTTACAATATCGTAAAGTGGGTCAATTGCCATTTTGCTATCTGCCAGACCCATATTTTCTCCATCCATTCAATTTTCAACCAAGACCCGAACTGCCAATCGCACACCATTTTTTCTCAAAATGTCGATCCAAAAACTACCCGCCACTGCGGCCCTCAGTGAGAAGCCTCCCGCCGCACGCTGGTTGGGGCTGCTGCGGGAATTCGCGGCGGGCGGAGTGCTGGTTCGGATGTTTCAGGGTTTCATGACTGTGGCGTCTCTGACGCTCGTGGCTAAGACGGTTTCGTTTTTCAAGGAGGCTGCGGTCGCAGATCACTTCGGCATCGCGGACGAACTGGATGCGTTTGTGCTTTCGTTCACGCTGCTGTCCTTCCTCTCCGCCATGCTCGGCGGCGGCATGCCGGACTCATTCCTTCCCGTCTTCTCCCGCTTGTTCCATCAGCAGGGACGCGAAAGCGCTCATCGGCTCGGCATGCAAATGGCCTTATGCAATGTGGTAATACTCGTGCTCGTCGGTGGACTCCTGGCGATAACAGCGGAGCCGCTCCTGCATTTCATGAGCCGGGGTTTCACGCCGGAGAAGCAGACGCATGCCGCGTGGATGCTGCGCAACATGATGCCGTTTTTCATCGGTTCGGGCCTGATCTTTCACTTGTCAGCGTGGCTCCGGGCGCAGAAAAGATTTGTTCTGGCGTCCGTCACTCCTGCCGCTGCACCAGCGGTGATCATCTGCGCCTTGATCACCAGCGGGAGCACAGCGTCGATTGAAGTTTTGGTTCATGCCACCAATCTCGGCGTGCTGCTGCAACTTCTGCTGCTCACATTTGCCGTGCAACGCACCCTGCCACAGCGTCGCGGCTGGTCCACTGGTTGCTTCCGGCGCTGGGAGCCGGACAGCGCCGAGGTGCTTCGTAACACGCTGCCATTCTTGCTCGCGGGAATCGTCATTGGCACCGCTCCGGTCATTGATCAGATCATGGCTTCCTGGCTTCAGCCCGGCAGCGTCGCCGTGCTCGGCTATTCGGAAAAAATCACCAGCATCCTTCTCGCGCTCACCGCGGTGCCGGTGGGCGACGCACTGTTTCCCTACTTCGCGGATTCAGTGGCCAAATGTGAGTGGAAGGTGCTGAGGCGTCATTTCCTTCAGGTGACGGGTGTCATTCTCATTGTGATCATTCCCCTGACGCTGCTCATGTGCTGGTTCGCACCCCTCATCGTGCGGCTGCTCTTCGAGCGCGGGGCCTTCACTGCAGAGAACACCGAGCGCGTGGCCTGGGTGCTGCGGTTCAGTATTTTCCAAGTCCCATTTTATATCGTCAGCAGCCTGGCCTCGCGGCTGGCAGTTTCCATGCAGGCATCGCGATTCATGCTCGGCATGGCCGCGTTCTCACTGACCATCAATGTCTTGTTCAACGCACTGCTCATGGGCTCGTTCGGCGTGGCGGGCATCGCGCTTTCCACGGTCATTGTTCATCTCTGCGCCGCTGTTGCCATCTATGTTTATACCCTCATGCGCATTCGGCAGCGCAGCCGTCAGGAGGTGAAGCCATGATCGCCCGTCCAACAGCATCTGGTTTCGACAGCGTGACTCCGCCCCGCCGGACTTTTCTTTCGCGATTGCTAATCCTCGTCGATTCTCATCGCCTGCAACCGGCCCTCAATCTGCTGGCCTGCGCTGCTGCCGGCCGTCTTCCTGCTGGTTCGTGTCTTTGACGCCGCAGCACTGGAGCGCTTCTCCGTGACCGCCCTCGGCACGCATTCTTTTTATGTCATGATCATGCTGTCGAATTTTATCGTCACGCTCTTGTTCATCCTGATCCCTTCGACAGAGCGCGGCATGGAAGCCACCCGCTGGCTGGCCACCGCCATCATCCTCGGCTGCGTCGCCGCCAATCTTTACGAATGGCTGGGCTACGGCAGCTTCACTCGCATCCCAGGACGCATGTCCGGCTACTTGGAAGATCCCAATCACTCGCCGATCATCATCTGCCTTCTCCTCGGTGTCTTGTTCACTTTGAATCCTAATTTCTGGTGGAATATGATCGTCGCTGGCATCGCCACCGTCGGGATCGCCGTCACCCTCAGCCGCAGCGGCATGGCTGTCTTCGCCGTGATGGTGCTGCCCTACGTCGCCATTCACTTTCGCGAACGCGCTCGTGGATTGCTCATCATCGCCGCCGTCTCCATCCCTCTCGCTGGCGCAGGTTTGACCATGCTGTCGCAGACCTCCCGCAGCGGCATCATCTCCAATGATGATGTCGGAAGCCGCTTGCAGGCGATCTACGATCTCGACTTTGAAAAAATTAAATCCCCCGAGCGCGCCAAAGATCTGCAAGACGGCTGGGAGGCCGTCAGCGAAGCCATCATCTTCGGCTACGGCACCGGGGCGGGCTCCAACCAATGGCAGCCGCATAATCAGATTGTCTCCGTCTGGCTCGACCTCGGAATTTTTGGCATGTTGCTTTTTGTCGGCGCCATCATGTCGCTCGTCATTGTTTCCATACGTCAGCGCTTCCGCGCCTTTTTCTGTCTGATCCCGGTTCTGCTCTTTATCCCCTGCAGCCAGGTGCTGGTCGAGACACCGGTCTACTGGTTCGCCATCTCCGTGGCCTGCCATCTTCTTTTCCCCAGGCGCATCGTGTTCCGCCTGCTGGCAGCGACCCGGCTGAATCTGCCAAATCCGAACACCTCTCTTCCCTCGGCTTCACACTGAATCCGCAGTCAACCATGCGCACCCGCCTCACATTCCTCATCCGCGATCTGGGCTACGGCGGAGCCCAGCGCCAGCTCGTCGCGCTCGCGACCGGGCTGCCCAGTGATGAGTTTGCCATCAGCATCCTGCATTATTATACCGGCCCGCTCGAAGAAGAACTGCGCGCCGCAGGAATCAAAACTCTCTGCGTCGGCAAGAAAAGCCGCTGGGATCTGATCGGTTTCTTCATCCGCCTGGTGCGTGCCGCGCGCGCGGAAAATCCTCACATCCTCCACAGCTACCTCACGGAATCGAACGTGATGAGCGTGTTGTTGCAGCCTTTCCTCCGCAGCGTGCACATCGTCTGGGGACTGCGCGATTCACAGTCCGACTCCCATCTCTGGGGTCTTCTCGGCCGGCTTAGTTTCCGCTTGAGCTGCCTGCTCTCTCATTTTGCAGACCGCATCATCGCCAACTCTGAAGCGGGTCGTGCCTATTATATCTCCCAAGGATTTCCCGCTGAAAAACTCAGCGTCATTCCCAACGGCATCAACGTGGATCTCTTCGCACCGGACAGCAGCGCCGGTTCCCGGCTCCGCAAAGAATGGCAGATCGCGAATGATAGCTTCCTGTTCGGCCATGTTGGTCGCCTCAATGCCATGAAGGATCACGCCACGTTGCTTCGCGCCTTTGCGATTGTTGCCCGGGAGCATTCCTCTGCACACCTCGTCTGCGTCGGCGGTGGTGATGAAAACTATGCTGCAGAAATAAAACAGCTCGCTGCCGAGCTGAACATTACTGAAAAAATCAGCTGGCTCCAGTCGCGCCCAAACATGACGGCAGTCTACAATGCGTTCGATGCCCTGGTCTCATCTTCTTCCTTCGGCGAAGGATTCTCCAACGTCGTCGCGGAAGCCATGGCCTGCGGCGTGCCTTGCGTAATCACTAATGTCGGCGACTCCGTTCAAATTGTCGCAGACACCGGACTCTCCGTTCCTCCGTCGCAATCCGCAGCTCTGGCCGCAGCCATGGACCGCCTCATGGTAGCCGATGCCGCCACGATGGCAGAACTCAAATCACGCGCGCGTTCACGCATCGTGGAAAATTTTTCCATGCCGCAGCTCATTCGACGCACGCGCGACAGCCTGCTGCATCTCCGCAGCGCAGAAAAATCAGTTTCCCTCCGGGCCTGCCTGAACTCCAACGCATGAATCAAAAAAATATAATCAACGTCACCTGGGTCACCACCGGTCTCGGCACCGGTGGCGCAGAGATGATGTTGTGCGCCTTCATCGCCGCCAGTGATGTGACGCGCTTCCGCCATTCCGTGATCTCGCTTACTCCTGGCGGCAAATATGCTGCGCAGCTCGAGGCGCTGGGCTTAAAAGTCTTCTCGCTCGGCATGACGCCCGGCCGGCCCAGTTTGACCGCGTTGATTAAACTGGCCCGCGCGCTGCGCAGCACGAAGCCCGATGTGATTTCCGGATGGATGTATCACGGCAACCTGGCCGCCCTCCTCGGCAAATGGCTCGCTTTCCAGCGCACTCCGCTCATCTGGAACGTCCGTCAGTCACTCGACTCAATAAAAAATGAAAAGCCCGGCTCTGCCGCCGTGATCCGGCTCTGCGCGCGCCTCTCACGATTCGCCAGCGCCATCTCCTACAATTCACGGGCCAGCGCGCGACATCACGAGATCGGTGGCTACTGCAAAGAAAAGACCGTCTTAATCCCCAACGGCTTCGATCTCGCTAAATTCGTGCCCGCACCGGAAGCTCGCGACGCCCTGCGCGCTGAACTCGGTCTTCCGCTCCAAGCTCCGCTAGTCGGGCGCTTCGGAAGATTTGCGACGATGAAGGATCACGCCAACTTCATCCAAGCCGCAGCCATCATCAACGAAGCAGATCCTGAAACTCATTTCATCATGGTCGGCACCGGCATCGATGGAAGCAACACGGAACTGTCCACGCAGATCAGTTCGCTCAATCTTCAATCGCGGCTTCACTTGCTCGGCGAGCGCCAAGATATTCCACAGCTCACCGCCGGACTCGACGTGGCCTGTTCATCTTCGGCGTTCGGCGAGGGCTGTCCCAATGTCGTCGGCGAGGCCATGGCCTGCGCCGTGCCCTGCGCCGTGACGGACGTGGGCGATTCCGCCTGGCTCGCGGGCGACTGTGGCCGGGTGGTTCCTCCGCGCGATTCGGCTGCGCTGGCGCTGGCCATTCTCGAACTGCTGCACATGCCGGAGCCAGCGCGCCGCGCGCTCGGTGAAGCATCGCGGCAACACATCGCACAAAACTTTTCCTTCGATTCAGTCATTGATCGCTTCACCCAGCTTCTCGCTCGCGCCAGCGTCACGACCAACCCTCTTCCCACCACAAAACCATGTGCGGCATAGCAGGATTTTTCGGATCACCCGGTCAACGCGCGGCCAATGCCCTCGCCACTACCGTGCGGGCGATGACAGACGCGATTGTTCATCGCGGTCCGGACGATGGCGGACTCTGGGTGGATGATGCCAACGGCGTTGCACTCGGCCATCGCCGGCTTTCCATTCTCGATCTTTCACCAGAAGGGCATCAGCCAATGCTCTCGGCGGACGGGCGCTACGTCATTGTCTTCAATGGCGAAGTCTACAACTTTCAGGATTTGCGCAGCGAACTGCTGGCAAAAGGTCACAACTTCCGCGGCCACTCCGATACTGAGATCATGCTGGCCGCATTCCTCGAATGGGGCGTCGTCGAATCCACCAAAAAATTCAACGGCATGTTTGCCTTTGCCCTTTGGGATCGGCAAGATCGCGTGCTACATCTCGGGCGCGACCGCTTGGGCGAGAAACCGCTCTATTATGGATGGCTCGGCGATACTCTGGTTTTCGCTTCGGAACTCAAAGCCATTAAACGGCACCCGCAATTCGCTGCTGACATCGACCGTCGAGCGCTGACGGGACTGCTGCGCTATTCTTATATTCCAGAACCGTATTCCATTTACCAAGGCATTCATAAACTGCCGCCCGCATCGTTGCTCACATGGGACGGCAGCGCAGCCCGGCCGGCACCACAGCTTTATTGGAACCTGCGCGAAGTAATCGAGCGCGGGCTCGATCACCCATTCACCGGCAGTGAAGACGAGGCCACGGATGAACTCGAGACGCTGCTCAAAACCGCAGTCGGCCAGCGCATGATCTCCGATGTGCCGCTCGGCGCGTTCTTGTCCGGCGGCATTGATTCGTCGCTCATCGTGTCCTTGATGCAGGCTCAAAGCACTCGACCCGTGCGCACTTTTACCATTGGATTTAACGAGAAAGAATTCAACGAAGCGCAGCACGCGAAGGAAGTCGCCCGGCATCTCGGCACGGATCACACTGAATTTTATGTCACCGGACAAGACGCGCTTGATGTCATCCCCAAGCTGCCCGCGCTATATGACGAGCCTTTCGCCGACCAATCGCAAATCCCCACCCATCTCGTCTGCGCTCTTGCGCGGAAACATGTGACGGTCGCGCTGTCCGGCGATGCAGGTGATGAACTCTTCGGTGGATACCAGCGCTACGCCATGGGCCGCAGCCTCTGGAACAAATTCGCCTGGATGCCGCCCGCGCTGCGCAAACTGACTGCGGGCGCGATGACCGCGCTTCCAGCAGGCGCATGGAATTCAGTCGCCAGCTTTTTCGGATCGATCTTGCCAGCGCGTTACCGCAACATCCCGTTCGGCGATAAATTACACAAGCTGGCTGAAGTCGTCGCCGCACCCGGCATGGACAGTTTGTATCTGAATCTGATCTCGCATTGGAAGTCACCGGCAGATGTTGTCATCGGCGGAACAGAGGCGGAGACATCCATCACCAATCATAACGGCTGGCCGCGCATCTCCGACTTCACCCATCGGATGATGCAGCTCGATATGGAAACTTATCTGCCGGGCGACATTCTCACGAAGGTTGATCGGGCCGCGATGGGCGTCAGCTTGGAAGGCCGGATACCGCTGCTCGACACCCATGTGATGGAGTTCGCGTGGCGCTTGCCCTATGCCATGAAGGTGCAGAATGGAAAAGGCAAATGGCTCCTGCGCCGCGTGCTGGATCGCCATGTGCCGCGCCATTTGATTGACCGACCGAAACGTGGATTCGGCGTGCCCATGGAAAGCTGGCTCCGCGGACCGCTCCGTGATTGGGCGGCGGGCTTGCTCGATGAATCCCGGCTGCGTCGCGAAGGATATTTTCATCCGGCACCCGTGCAGAAAAAATGGCAGGAGCATCTCTCCGGCACGCGGAACTGGAATTTTTATTTGTGGGACGTGCTCATGTTCCAAGCCTGGCTCGCCGAACAACAGTCCGGGGCATCCGAGTTTAGTGACGCAAGTTGCGCCCAGACTCATCACAAGATTCATGAAGCATCAAGCCCGACCGGGTCAGTGCCATGCTTCGCCTGAACATTAGCCACAACCACTAATCAGAGATTGATATTTAATCATTAAATACTGAAATTATAGATAATGTTGATTAATTATGAAAATTCTGTTGAGTATCTATATTAAATAAGCGAGATTACTCTCAATATTGCTTCTCGTTAATGACCGCAACCTTCTCTCGTCAGCAAATGACTGCCACCGCCCTCATCGGGACTGGTCTGGCTAGGCGTTCCCGCCAAAAGCGCGTGGGTGACGCATGCATCCTCACTTTTCATGGCGTTTGCGCATCAGGTGAAGACGCTGGTTTACTCGACGCAAGCTTGCACACTCCACAGAAGTTCTTCCATGAGTTGTGCGCACACCTTGCAAAAAACTACCGCGTGCTGCCGCTGGATGTGATTTCAAGAATGCTGACGCGCAACGAGCCACTGCCAGATCGTGTGGTGGCGCTCACGTTTGATGATGGCTACGAATCGAATTACCGCCTGGCCTATCCCGCCCTGCGTGAGTTCGAGCTTCCAGCCACGATCTTCCTCTGCACCGGATTCATCGATGGCACCGTGCAGCCATGGTTCACTCAATTGGAAGTCGCGATGGCCCGAGCCACCGTCCGCCAGATTGAAATCCAGATCGGCGCAGTGCCTCTGCGCTTTTCCACTGCAACCCAGACTGAACGCGCAACAGCACTCCCCACAGTGCTCCGCGCCTTCAAACAACTTCCGCAATCCGCCGTTGCTGAAAACCTCAACCGGCTGGTCAAGGCCCTCCAGCCAGTTTTAGATGGCAACATCCCCGCTCCGCTTCGTCCCATGAACTGGAAGCAAGCGCGCGAACTGCGCGACAGTGGCCTGATTAATTTCGGCGCACACACGCACACCCATCCGATTCTTGGGCGCTGCACGACGGAGGTTGCGCGTCATGAAATTTTCCATTCGCGTGATCGCATCAGCACGGAACTCGGCGCAGCGCCCGCGCTCTTCGCGTATCCCAACGGGCATGCCTACGACTATAACGCTGACACTAAGCACTTGCTTCAGGAAGCGGGATTCCGCGCCGCGTTCACCATGATTCCTGGCCGCGCCCTGCCAGACACAGACCCCTGCGAACTCCCACGCTACGGCTCGCCGGAATCACTGCAGCAAGCCGAGGCCACCGTTTCCGGTGCTTTCGAAACCTTCAAAGCTTGGCGGCAAAGAATGCGCCGCGCCTTCTCCCCCTCGATGTGATGCACGCCACTTCTGCCAGCTTCACCGGAACTGTCACCGCCGCACCCGCGCGCGCGGCTCGGAAGACCACACCCTCCGATCGCATGACAGACACACGGCCCACTCTGCTGCACATCACGCCGAGCATCGGTGGCGGTGGCGCGGAAACACTGCTCGTCAATCTCGTCGAAGCAATGCACGGCGGTGCCTGGCGCACGGTCGTCGTCGCAGTGGACGGTCGCGCGTGGCCCGATCAGGCAGATCGGTTGCATAAACACACCGAGGCTTATCACGATCTGGAATCGCCAGCATTTCTCCGGGGCTCTGTCCTTCGTAAGCTGCATGAAATCATTCGCGCCGTGAAGCCAGATGTCGTGCAAACCTGGATGCACCATGCCGATCTCATCGGCGGCATCAGCGCCCGTCTCGCCGGGGTGCGCCATATCGCCTGGGGCATTCACTGCCGGGAAATCCACCGCAACTCCAACGACAGCAATACGAAGATGAAAGTCTTTCGGTCTGCGCTCGCCACCATCTCAAAGTTCATCCCGCGCCGCATCATCTCATGCTCTGCCGCGGCCATCGAAGATCACGTCGCTCTGGGCTATCCCCGGAAAAAAATGCAGTGGATTCCAAATGGAATCTGCACCAAAAAATTTGCTCCACGTCCCGAAGCCGGTTCCGATCTGCGAAGCGGTCTCGGCATTCCGTCAGACGCGCCCCTTGTGGGCTACGCGGGTCGATTCCATGAGATGAAGCAGCTCGAAACATTCTTCCGCGCAGCAGCACTCGTTCAGCAGGCTCTGCCGCAAACTCATTTCATCCTCTGCGGCGGCACTGCGGACGATCTCGACACCAGCTCGCGCGCAGCCTGGAGTCAACTTCCACTGCGTGACCGCGTGCATTTCATCCCCTTTCGCGCCAATATGGAGCGCTTCTATCCTGCGCTGACATTATTCTCCCTCTCCTCGCGCACCGAGGCATTCCCGATGACGCTCTTGGAAGCGATGGCCTGCGGCGTGCCCTGCGCTGCCACGGACGCAGGCGACTGCGCGACACTCATTGGCGACTCAACTTTCACCGCCCGAGGTGGTGACGCCGCCGGACTTGCATCCATTTGGAAAAATATCATCACGCTCGATGCCACAGCCCGCGCCGAACTCAGCAGAAAACTGCGCGACCGCGTCGAGAATAATTTCACCATCGCCCACACAGCGCACCAATACGAATCCATCTATGCTGGCCTCGTCGCTCACCGCGCGTGATTCGATTCACTCTCCCATGAACACCGCCGCTGCCAAGCTCATTTCGCTCGACTCACCTCCGAAGGTGCAGTCACGGAATGATGCTCAGACATCGCGCCCGTTCCATCTGGAGATCGTTCGTGATGAGGATGATTTCCTCGCGCTCGCCTCCGCATGGGACGATCTGCTCGCGCGTTCCGCCACTCGCACTCCATTCCTCACCTGGGACTGGGTGCGTCTATGGTGGGAGGAATATCATGGAGTATTCCAACTGGCCGTCGGTGTCGTGCGTGATCTATCCGGCACCCCGTTGGCGATCGCTCCACTCGTCATCGGTCGTCCTTCTGAGAACGCCCGCCGTCACCTGCGGCACATCACCTTCTTGGGCGGCATCGGCGACATCGCCTCCGAGGGGCTCGACTTCATCGTGCCCTGCGAATCGGTCAGATCGTGGAGCGGCATCCAACACGATACATCACCCTGCCCGATTCATGGGAAGGCATTGAAATGTCACACGGGCAGAACTGGCGGAGCAATCATCGGCGCAAATGGAAAAAGATGCTTGGCCAGCACGCCGGACGTCCACTTCAGGGCGGTGCTGATCTCACTCCCGCTGAATCACTCGACGCACTTATGTCTCTGCACTCGCGCCGCTGGAGCGCAGGCGAAAGCCTTTTTCTCAGCGAGCGAACAAACCGCTTCCACCGCAAGCTCGTTCAGCGCTGGCTCCCGCAAGATCGTCTCTCGATCAATCTTCTGGAACTCAATGGCGCACCCGGTGCCGCGACTTATTGCTTCCATTACGATGGCCGCTCCTGGTTCTACCAGGCGGGATGGAACGCCGACTACAGCGACATCTCCATTGGAAAAATGGCCGTCGCCTGGGCGGTGCAATGCGCCATTCAGCGCGGCTTGCGTGAATTCGACTTCCTTCCCGGCGATCTGCCTTACAAGCAGGAGTGGAGCAATGCTCAGCGCAGCGTCGTGGATATTGAAGCCTTCAATCCTCTCAGCCTGCGCGCCTCCGTCTTCCGCCTTCTGCGCTTTTGCAAACGTAGAACGACTCGCACGACAGCATGCAACGTCTGCCAAAGACCGCCCACTCAAAATCTGAATCAACCCACCAGCACATCATGCAACACGTGATCTCATTCCCCGCCAACGCCGGTCACAACGGCAATGCGCAACTCAAGCTCGCGGCGACCCGGCCCGTTTCGCAGCCCGTCTTCATCTTGCAGCAATCCGCACCCGCTGCCGACACCACCACCGTGGTCAGTCTCGCTGATCTGTTCGCCTACCTGCGCAATCATTGGAAGATGGGCCTGCTAATCGCACTGCCGTTCGCCGCACTGACCTTCTATGCTCTCGGCATGGGCCCGAAAGTCTATGAAGCCGAATCACGCATCCTGCTGCGCCTGCAGGACCCCAATGTTTTCGGCTTCAATGAAATGAGCCGCGCCAGCGTCACGGAACTCAGCGCCCCCATGCTCGTGAATAATCACCGCTCCGAATTAAAAGCTCGCCGTTTCGCTGATTATCTCAACGATTCCATCCCGCCAGCGGATCGCGACGCCCTTATTGCCGATGGCATCATGACCAAGTCGTTATACGCGACCGTAAAAAGCTGGTTCATCACACCACCGCCCGCCGCGCCACTCAGCAAACAAGAACTCTTCGCGCGTAAACTTGATCTCGCCACACGAGTTGAACCGCTCAAGGACTCGCACATCTTGCGCGTGCAGGTGCGCACGGGTGATGCCGAGCTGTCAGCACGCATCGCAAATCGCTACGTCGAAGACTATATTCGTTACGTCACCGAACAGGAACTTACCACGACTCGGGCTTCTTCAGATTTCCTCGATAGAAAAATCTCCGAAATACGCCAGCGTCTCCAAAAGAGCGAACAGGAACTCACCGCCTACCGCCAGTCGCAAGGACTCATGCAGGACAATGAAGTGAAAGACGTCGCCAGTGACAAGGTGCGTCTGCTCACTACTTCCATCGCCGACGCCATGGTCAGGCTTACCAAGGCGCGCGAGGACTTGCGCACCATCCAGTCCGCCCAATCCGCCGGACGCGATCCGCTTGATCTCAAGCTAGTCGCGGAGAATCCCGATGTCGCCGCCACGCGCCGGCTGCTCCAGTCCAAGATCGCCGAGCGCGCCCCGCTGGAAACTTGGGCTGCGAAAAACCATCCGCGGATGATCGCCATCAACCAGGAGATCGACACCTATCGGGAAACCCTGAAGCGCAACATCAGCTCTGTCATCACTATGGTGCAGACTGACACCGCCACTCTCGGCAAGCAGATCGAAGATCTCGAAAGGCAGTTCGATGATTCGCGTCAGGTCGTTCTTGCCGAAGGTGGCAAGAACGTTCAAGGCAATCTCCTGCGCGACAAAGTCGCCACTGATCGCGAGTTGCTTCAGAAGATCACCGTGCGCATGAATCAAGCGGACCTCACTGGGCAATTCAAAGAAAGCGGACTCCTCCGAGTCGCTGACGTCGCCGTCGCGCCCGAGCGACCGCTCAAACCCAGCAAACCTATTGCGCTCCTCGCCTCCATGTTTGTTTTCGGGTTCTGCTTCTTCGGCGTTCCCGTTAGCTTCGGATTCTGCAAACAACAGGTGTTCCCCATGCTGCGCGGAATCCCTGCAAAAACCATCGCCGTCGAAGGCGATCCCAACACCAACAGCACTATCGCCACCACCGCCGAACGAACTTCCGTGCTCGCCCGCCTGCCCAACGTTCGGAATGCAACGCCAGCTACGCTCCTCGGCGAAATGCTCCGGCCCGGATCGATTTCTTCCAACTCCATGCGTGATCTCGTCAACGCCGTGGATCAGCGCGCGACTATTCGCCGGGGGCCTGGTGTCATCCTCGTCGCCAGTGCAGAACCCGGTGAAGGCAAGACCGCCGTGTCCTCCGCCCTCGCCGCTGGATTGTGCAGCCTCGGTCGTCGCGTCTTCATGATCGAATGCAATCCTGAATCCCCCACCTTCAATCTTCTCTTCCCTCACTCCGTCGCCCACGAAACCAAAACCAACGACGGCTTGGAATCCCTTCGCTACGGCACCAGCAATTTATATCTCCTGCCTGCCATCGATGTCCCCCGTTACGAACAAGGCGACCTGCTCGAATCCTATCGCGGCTGGATTGAAAAAGCGGGCCCACTAGTAGACTGGATCATCCTCGACGGCTCCAGCGTGATGCGGAACTTCACTGACATCGCCCCCTTGCTCCCGCTCGCCACTGATGTCCTTCTCGTTCATGACGAGTCTCGCAACGCCCAGGAAAAATCCACCGCCGCGCTCAATCTCCTGCGACCACGCCTCGCGGAATCAACCTTCTGCGGTGTGGTGGTGAACCGAGGCGCGTAAGTCAGGATGTAGCAGGGCTATCGACTGCTACGCATTGGAAATTAAAAGCCCTTCACATCCTGGTCTCCTGCTCCACTTCCAGTGCGATGATCTTCCATTGTGCTGGCGCGCCGTTGTCGATCGACACGGCGCCGACCGTAATCTTTGCTGTATAACGATTTACACGCTGGTGTTGATGTCCCCAATGCCCGACCGTTCCCAATGCGGTCCATTGCACGTCCGCGACGAAGCCCTGTAACTTTGGCATCTGACGCACAGAATCGACCCTCACATCCAGATCAGTGACCCGGGCCCGGGTGGCATCCTGTGCATCGAACATGAGCGCATTGATCATCTGTAAATACACCCGCTGCAAAAGATCCCCCTCGATGCTGCGCGCCAGAACATCATAGATGGCGCCTTCCTGCCGTTGATCAAACGCACGGTAAACATTTCGCAGCAGCGGCGTCAGAATCTGCTCCGCCTGCTCCGGGGAAACAGCAGCAACAGCTTTCCATGGCCATGTGATCCTCACTGATACTACTGGCCAAAAAATGACTGCGCCGATGACGATGACCACAATGACCAACGAAGACTTGCCCGAAATTTTTCGCCCGTTTCGGAACTTAAAAACGAATGCAATCAAACCTAATAACACCAAAAGAAGTGAGATCACTGGTATTCGGATTGAGTCCACCGAAGGCAAGGGCGGCACCAGAGCCAGCGGCGAGCGCATAGTCAGACTTCCATGATTGATCCACTCCAATGACGGCGCGACCGCATTGAGTTCGTGTTCCTCGCTCTGAGAACCGGCAACAATACTTGTGGTGAGTGCAGGCAGAGACGCACTGAAGCTGATCCAGGTGCATTCGATCTTTTCCGGAACCACCGGCAAATCGAATTCCCACATCAGCCCGATCATTCCCTCTGCTGATGAAACAATTTCATTCGGCTTCAAAACCTCAGTGCGACCGGGCACACCCTTCACGATCATGACGCGAAAAGTTCCAGCGCCAGGTGTATCTCTCCCGTCCACTTTCATGCGCAGCCAGTCGACCGTCTTCTCCTGCGCCAGTGCACACAATTTCCGCTGCGCCTCAACCGTAATCGAGCTCTCGGGCGACTGCCCCAGCAAGGTCATCATCTCACGCAACGGCACCAGGCACTCGAAGCGGGCAGAGTTAGGTTCGAGATAAAGATAAGCATGAGCAGATCCGCGTTCGGCAGAAAGAGCGGTAACCGCCGAACTCAGAGAAATAATAACGAAAAACAGCAGCAGCCGACAACAACGACCGGCTCTGGCAACATTGCCTGCCAGATGCCTGCCCGTTATATGAAATCTGTCATTCATCGCTCTCTTATGAAGATCTTATCAGTGTGGTCTCTGCACTCGTAAAGATAGATTTCCTTCGATCCGAGTTCTTCCAAAAAAAGAGTAACATGGGTTTTCAAGCTGGTGAGTGTTTCAAGCATTCTGAAGAACAACCCATGGTTACGCAGCAGCGGGAATAAACTGAAGGCCAAACTTGGCGACTTGGCATAATTTGGGATCGCGGACACTCTTGTCCGCCATCCGCTCTTATTCGCGGCGCAGCCGCCAAAATAATGAGGTGCGGACAGGAGTGTCCGCGCCCCCTTGAGGCCGTGCCATCGCTCACTCGCTCCAGCCATGAATGCCAGTTGCCTGCGGGCTTTTGCCTTCCATCTTCGCTCATGCCCGCCGTCTTAAAACGCCTGCTGCTGATCCTGCTGATCTTCTCGCCTGCCATTTTCACCGCAAACCTGGTGCGGGAAAAGGCCGTGGACGTGGGCTGCTGGGACATGTGGGAAAATGCACCCCTGCTCCAGAAGTGGCACGACTTCCGTGCAGGCAAGATGTCGTGGAGCGAGATGGGCCATCATCTCTACTCCGCCCAGATCCAGCACCGTATCGTGGTGCCGCGATTGCTCGTCATCGGCCTCACCAACCTGAGCGGCGGCGACTTTCGCTGGGAGCAATATTTTACATTCCTGATTCTATTCCTCGACTCCCTGCTGCTCTGGCTGCTGGTGAAACGCACCCTGGGTGATTCCGGTTGGCGCTGGCCGCTGATGTTCGCGATCAACCTGCTGATCTTCTCGCCGATTCATTATCAAATCCTCTTCTGGGGCAGCTCCATGTGGGGCACGATCCCGATCGCTTGTCTGCTGGGCGTGCTGCTCCTTCTGGGCGCGCCACGTGACAAGGGATTCTGGTGGCGTGTAGCGCTCTCCGTGCTGCTGGCAGAGATCGCGACGCACAGCTTCGCCCACGGACTCGCGATCTGGCCGGTGCTGTTCGTGCTGGTCCTCCTGTTTGAATCCGCGTCGTTCCTGAAACGCGCCACCGCCGCCGGTGGCATCCTCGTGATCGCCGGAGTCACGATCACCTGCTACTTCCAAGACTTCATCAATGTGGCGCATCACGCCTACGATCTGAAGCCGGGCGACCCCGCCATGAAGGGCGCAAGCAATCTCTTCGAAGGCGATCACCTCATGCAAGCCTTGCGCTTCTTCTTCGCATTCATTGGCACCTGGTTCGCGCGGACACCCTTCGTGATGAATCCACTGGAAACAGCAAAGTTTTTCGGCATCACGACGCTCGCTATTTTTGTCATCACGGCGCTCGTTTTCATCATCCGCAAGCGTTCGCGTTCTCAATGGCGGGCTGCCATCCCCTGGCTGGCGCTCGCGGCTTATATTTTAATCGTAGGGCTCATGATCATCAAACGAGGAGCTGACATCGGTGAACACCGCGCCGTGACACCGAGCTATCTCGCTATCAGACAGTATCTGCTGATTTCCATGCTGGCGCTTCCCTTCGTTCTCGTCCGTCGTCGCACCGATCATCTCGACCACAACGAATCATCTTATACCAACGCGATCGCCTCTGTCTTGCTCGCCGCCTTCATCGTGGCGCAGATTCCCGTCTGGCAATACGGCCTGCATCTCACCAACGTCTGGCATCATGCGCGCCGCCAGGCGCAGGCGCTGGTGCTCTTCCTGCCGCACATCAAACCGGAAAGCATGAAGGTGCTCGACAAGGAATCGAAGAACTGGCATTGCATCAACGCGATCAATACCCTCAACAGTCTGAATCTCCTCAAGTTCAAGCCACTGAAGTCGCCTGATCTCAAATGGTTCAATCGCGATGTCGTGCCGCTCGGAACGGAGAAGGCTTCCATCGACAAGGCGGAATTCCGCGAAGACGGCGCACTTGAACTTTCCGGCAATGCACGATTCAGCGTCACCGAACCCGCTGATGCCGTGCTCATCACACAGGGAGACAAGGTTATCGCACTCGGCCAGCCAGCACCGCGCAATGCACTTCGCATCTACGGGCTTGACTACGAATTCTCGAACGTCGATGACATGTCTGCAGCCGCCATATTCCCATGGAAAGCCATCATACCCGCCGCCGCGCTCGAGAACAGCTCTTCAAGTTTCGAAGTCTGGGCGCTAAACGTGGCGGGAATGCGGATCGCAAAAATTGCTAAATTTACGACTAGCTTCAAAGTCGATCTCAGCTCTAAAACGATTGAGATCGAAAAGTCCAAATGAACAGACGCAATCATCATTGGATCAGGCTCATGACGGCTGCCGCATTCGTTTCAACAGCCTCCGTCATCACGGCTCAGAGTCTCGAATCCGGCATGACCATGCAACACACACTCGAAGCGGCCGGATTAAAGCGAAGCTACAATCTCCATGTCCCCGCCGCGCTTCCAGGGGATAAACCAGCCGCACTGGTGCTGGTCTTCCATGGCAGCGGCGACACCGGCTCCGGCATGGAGGCCTTCAGCAAGTTCAGCAAGCTCTCCGACCGGGAAAAGTTCATCGTCGCCTATCCCGACGCCATCGGCAAGAACTGGAATGACGGTCGCGAAGTCACATGTATCTCATCACAGTTAAACAAGGTGGACGATGTAGCCTTCGCCGCCGCGATGATAAAGGATGTCAGCGCAACCCAGCGCGTAGACGCAAAGCGAATTTTCGCCGCCGGCTTTTCCAACGGCGGCATCTTTGTTCATCTGCTGGCTGCGCGCCTCGGCAAGCAACTGGCCGCTGTCGCCGCAGTCAGCGGCGGCATTGCCGAGCCCCTGGCACCTAAGTTCAATCCCGTTGCGCCCGTCTCCATCTTCATCATGCACGGCACCAAGGATCCCTTTGTCCCCTATCTCGGTGGCGCTGTGGATTACTGCAACAATGGCCGCATCATCAGCACTGCCGACGCCGTTGCTTGCTGGCTGAAAGCGAATGGTGCCGAAGGCAAACCCGACACCGGGGAACTCCCAGATAGAGTTGCCGCCGACAACTGCCAAGTGAAGTGGTCTCGCTGGATCAGCAAAAAATCCGGCGCCGAACTCCTGCTCTACATGATTGATGGCGCAGGCCATACCTGGGCAAGCGGATCCCAATATTTACCGGTGCCCGTCATCGGCGAAGTCTGCCGCGAGTTCAATGCGACGGAATCGATCTGGAGCTTCTTTGAAAAGCATCCCCGGCCCTGAGCAGCCATCTTGACTTCACCACTGGCTTCCCTACCATTTTCGCTCCTCTCATGAGCAACGAATCCGCATCGACAAAATCTCTCTATGGAGTCAAGAACCCCTTCATGGCTCATCTTAAAGTCGCGCGAGAACTGACCCGGCCCGGCGCGGCGAAGAACACCTGGCACTATGAGATTGATCTCGCAGGCAGCGGCATGGAATTCACGCCGGGCGACTCGCTTGCCGTTCAGTCGCAGAATGATCCCGCACTGGTCGACTCCATTATTAATACACTCGGTTTTTCCGGCAATGAGACCGTGCCTAATCCCAAGGGCGGTGATGGAACAATTCGGGATGTGCTAACGGCAGTCTCGTCCATCACTGAGTTCGACGGCAAGCTGCTCAAGGCAGTCGCAGCCAAAACGGGTGACACGACACTACTGGAACTCACAGCACCCGAAAAGAAGGAAGAATTAAACAAATACTATTGGGGCCGCGACGTTCTCGATGTTCTGACGGAAAACCCATCTGCGAAGTTTGAACCTGCGGAATTCATTGGGCTCCTGCGCCGGCTGAACGTCCGGCTCTACTCAATCTCATCCAGTCTGAAGGCTTTCCCGGATCAAGTCCATCTTACGATCGCCACGGTTCGCTACGAAAGTCGCGGTCGCCAGCGCAACGGAGTTTGCACCACCTTTTTTGCGGATCGTGTGACCGAGGCCACTCCGCTGCCTACGTTCATCAAGTCCGGCGCGGGCTTTCGTCTTCCCGAACCCAACGATGACACCCCGATCATTATGTGCGGTCCCGGCACCGGCATTGCACCCTTCCGCGCCTTCTGCCAGGAGCGCCGCGCCACTGGAGCGCGTGGTGACGCCTGGTTGTTCTTCGGCGAGATCAATCGCGCCACCTGCTTCTTCTACGAAGACGAATGGCAAAGTTATCTTGCTGACGGCACCCTGCGCCGCATGGACACTGCATTCTCCCGCGATCAAGCGCAGAAGCTCTACGTGCAGCACCAGATGTTGGAGCACAGCCGCGAGTTATTCGAGTGGCTCGAGCGCGGTGCGATTTTCTATATTTGCGGGGACGCATCACGCATGGCAACCGACGTCGACAAGGCGCTGCATGACATCATTGCGAAGGAAGGTGGAAAAAGTCCTGAACAAGCCCGGGAATACATCGAAGCCATGAAAACGGCCAAGCGATATCGACGTGACGTCTATTGAGTAGCCGATTTTTCGTTTGTCGGGTGCGAATAGTCTCTTACTTTATCTCATGCCAACCAACCGCATCCTGCTCATCTTGCTTGCTGGTGTCACGCTGCTCCAAGGTCAGACCAAGCCGCAAATCGATCCCCGCGTCAAAGCCTTGATCGAAGAAGTCCGTGAATTGCAGCAGAAACAGCAAAGCAATGAGGCGCTGAAAAAACTGGATGAAGCCGATGTCATTTCCCCCGGTAGCGCCCTGATCGCAAATATCCGCGGCAGCATTTATACGGCGCCTCCCTTGCGCGACTACGTCAAGGCGCGGGGATGCTTTGAACTGGCCGAGAGGCTGACGCCAGATGCGTTCGAACCCAAGTTTAACCAGATTGAACTGCTTTATGTCGAACATAAATACGCCGAGGCAGAAACGGCCTTCGCCAAACTGCTCGTTAATTTCGTGAAGCTCCGGGAGGAGGTCCGCCATCTCATTCAGTTCAAGATCATCATCTGCCAGTTGAAACAAGGAAAGCGCGCAGAGGCGGAAAAAACTTCTGCCGCGTTTACCTTCATGGACAACACACCAGCCTACTATTTTACCAAGTCCGCGTTTGCCTTCCAATCATCAGATGCCGAGGGAGCACAAAATTGGATCACCAAAGCCGGAAAGATATTCAAGCCCCAAGACAATGCGGTCTATATCGACACCCTCATAGAAGCGGGCTGGCTGAAAAGCGTCACCGCCGGAGACGTCACCAAGTAAGCTCTCGCGACAAGCCCTTACGCCTTGGTCAAGGTCATGACGCACTCCAGATGCTTCGTCTGTGGGAAAAGGTCAAAAGGCTGCACCTTGCTCAGCGTGTAACCAGCCTCGGTAAACTTCACCAGATCCCGCATCTGGGTGGCGGGATTGCAGGAAACATAAACCACGGTCGCAGGGCCGAATTGGAAAAGCTGCTGGAGAAAATCTTCACTGCATCCCGCACGTGGAGGATCAATGATCACCGCAGAATCCGCCGGAGGATATGCGATGCCTTCGAAGATATGCTCCGCGCTGCCGGAAATGAATTTGCAGTGTATCAGTCCGTTGATCGCCGCATTGTGCGCCGCCTTGGTCACGGCGGCTGCGGAAATCTCGATCCCAGTCACATCGGCAAAATGCTTCGCGCAACCCAGCGCAAAAAGTCCACTGCCGCAGTAGGCGTCAATCAAATGCGTGGCTCCATGTTGCGATGCCTCGACCGCGACATGGCGCACGAACGCAGGAAGGATGAAGGGATTGTTCTGGAAAAAATCGCCCGCTTGAAACTCGAAGCGAATGCCTTCGACCTCCTCAATGGCAATATCCTTGTTGTCCGTGAGAATGCGACCGCCCGCAGCACGCAGGAGCAAAGTCGCGCCCTTCTTATAACGAGCGGGACCAGTGCGGAAAATTTCTTCGCGCAGCGTGGTCAGCCGCTCATTGATTTCCGGCATGGCGATTTCGCAGCGCGGCACATCCCGGATGCGCGTGCGGCTGCCAGCCTCAAGGAAGCCAATCGCGCTGATCTTTCCATCTTGTGGCACAGGAAAATGCGGCGTGATCTTCGAGCGATAACCAAACTCGCGCGGCGAAGCGATGACTTCTTCGACGGGAAACTCGATCCGCGCCATGTGCTTCAGCAGTTCCGTCAGTTGCTGACGCTTCCAGGTCAGTTGCGCTTCATAACCCAGATTTTGATACTGACAGCCGCCGCACTTGGAGAAAAGCGGACAGCGTGGCTCGACGCGCGCCGGCGAGGGTTCGATGATACGCATCAAGTCCGCTTCGCTGTAGTTTTTGTGATTACGGTGAACGCGCGCGATCACGAGTTCACCGGGCAGCGCAAACGGCACCATCACCACCCAGCCATCGATTCTCCCAAGTCCCTGACCGAGATTTGTCAGCGTCTCGATGCGCAGTTGCAGCTCATGATGATACGCAAAAGGTTGTTCAACAAATCCTCTGGGTTGACGACGCGGTTCGGAACTGGTCACTGGATTCAATCGGCAAGCTTTACCCGCAGGGAAACGGATTTTACT